>CALJUK010000990.1 GCA_937975745.1 uncultured Planctomycetaceae bacterium
TTAACGCTTCGAGCAATCGGACCGCGTAGATCACACCGCTGGCACCCGTGATGGCCACGACGAGGTTTTTCAACCGTCAGTTCCTCCCGTGCGAAGCGGCCGGTATCCGATCAGATTCGGCCGCCGGCGGATCGGCCCGTTTATCGGCCGGCTTCTCACCAACGTACAAAGTTGCGATGCCAAATGTCAGGGGCCAGTAGCGGACCTGCTCAAGTCCGCAGTCGAGGAGAATCTCCGCCAGGTCGTTTCCGTAGGGAAATTCGGTGACAGATTCCGGCAGATAGCTGTAGGCTGACTGCCGATTACGGGACAGCAGTTGTCCGATCCGGGGAAGGACATACCGGAAATACAACTTGTAGCCCCAGCGGAGAACGGGGTTGCCGGGGAGCGAGAACTCAAGAATCGCCACGCGACCGGCTGGACGGCAGACGCGAATCATCTCTCGCAGGCCACGCCGGGTGTCCGAGACGTTCCGCAGGCCGAATGCGACCGAAACGATCTGAAAGGTGTCGTCCTCGAAGGGAAGTTCCTGCGTGTCTGCTTCCAGAAAGCGAAGGTCGTCGGGCGAGTTCGCCGTAGTCCGGCTGGCTTTTTGGTCGGCAATCTGAAGCATCTCGGGTGTGAAGTCTGTGCCGACGACGGGAACCTGCCCGTCACCCCGCTTCCAGTAGGCAATGGCCAGATCACCGGTCCCCGTGCAGACGTCAAGAATGGGATCGTTGCCGGTGGGGGGGACTTTGCGAACAGTCCGCCATCGCCAGTAGTAGTCGACTCCTCCGGACAGGAGATGATTCATCAGGTCATAACGTTGCGAAATCTCGCCGAACATTTGCCGAATGCGCTGGCCTGACTTGTCCACGCTGGGAGAATCGGATTGAGCAGTACTGGAATTCATCGGATCGGACTCTGATTCGTCAGTCAGTGTTTCGTCAGTCGGTCTCGGCCAAGCAGGAATTGGAGCGTTTCCTCTGCCACGTCATCTTAGCAAGCTTGCTGAAAACGCCAACTTGCCGACCGGAATCGATACGGCGTGTGACGGTCCGCCAGGTGTGGACGATCACTGGCGGGGGCGGGCCATTGTGGGACTGGCAGCAGTTGGTGATTCGTGTGGCTTGCGATCTCCGCTGGAAACGCCATCCCGAGACGAAGCTGCTTCGCTGGCTGCAGGTGGTGCTGCTGTCGCTGGGGACTGTGTCTGTCGAAAAGTTTCCAGATGAGCCGCGACCGCTTCGGCCGTTTCAGCAGACGCAACGACTTGCCGAGGCCAGATTCGCGGATGTCCCGGCTCGCCCGATTTGCGTGTCCCGTCGATTCCAACACACCGTCCCAGTCCGGCTGTCGGTGTCGAATGGTCGGTGAACGGGACCGGACCATCATGCAGTGTGGTGTCCCGCCCGGGTTGCGCATGGGCCGTTGCGTGGAACCAGACGTCCGATTCGGATCGGACATTGACGTCTTCGTCGACAACGACCAGAAACTTGGCGGCCGGAATCCGTTCCAGGCTCCAGAGGGCGTGCATCACACGGCGGGCTTGGCCGGCGTATTGTTTGCGGATCGAAACGAACAGCAAGTTGCGAAAGGCGCCACTCGCGGGCCAGTGAATGTCGCAGACTTCCGGGACGAACAGGCGAATCAACGGCAGGAATATCCGCTCGTTGGCCCGTTCCAGCCAGTCCAGTTCCATGGGCGGCGGGCTGACGATCACCTGCGGAAAGACGGGGTTGGCACGATGTGTGACCGCCGTGACAGACATCACGGGAAGTGTTTGCGGTTCCGCGTAGAAACCACTGCGACTGGCGATGACATGCCCTGGGCTCTGCTCGGCCGTTGGATCGATATGCCCCTCGATCACGATTTCGGCCGTTGCCGGCAGGGGGACGTTGACGCTTCGCCCCCGCACGAGACGAAGATTGTCCTGCCGGAGAAAACCGGCGAAAACGTATGGATCGACATGACGGGGGAGGGGGGCCTGCACGGCAAAGTTGAGGACAGGATCGCCGCCCAAAACCAATGCCAATGAGAGGACCGTCTGCTGCTCATTTGCCGCTTCGACGAGCGGCCAGAGTTGGCTTCGAGAGTCAGCGTGCAGAACGATCGTCGTGGAAGACTGCACTTCTGCGGTCACCGGAATGACGCAGCGGTCGCCCGTAACGGGATGCGACGTCACCAGGTGGGCCGCCGTCAATGTCGGCCCGGTCTCTTCCGGCCAGCACCGGGGGATCGGCAACTGGAACAGGTCGACATCCGAACCGAGTTTGACCACCTGCTGGCACAGCCCGGTCTTTACTTCGATCGTCGGGATCTTCGTCAACTGGGCAATCCGCGGCACGAGCTGGATCGCTTCGAACCAGCCTTCCGGGACATCGGGCGCGCTCAGCCCCGCGATCCGTTCGGCCCCGTCTTGGAAGGAGCCGATTCGCAGCGCACGACAGAGGCGGCGTTCGCTTCCCAGTAAATTGACAACGACGGGAATGGTATGCCCGGCGACATCGTCGAACAAAATGGCCGGCGCACCGGCCGGCGGAGGGGTTTCCTTCAGGATACGGTCGGCAATGGCGGCGAGTTCGAGTTCCGTCTCGACGCGCTGCGAGATCCGGACAAGCTCTCCGTCGTCTTCCAACATCGACAAGAAATCGGCCAGATGATTCAAATCCATCGATTCGATGGCCCATCGTTAGGATTGTCTGAGAACATCACCGGGATGACGGCCCGTATTCCGAGAAATCAACTTGGCGGCGTGGCCCGACTCCACCTTCGCCGTCACGAATGAATGAGCCGCGACTGAAACGGAATGTTCTGTATGTCTCGGAGTGAAATCCGGTTTCGCAGCTCGTTCTATCCAGGGCCGGTCACCCCGGTTAGACTCCGTGGGGCACGGTTCCTGGCTAGAGGGACCGTGTCTTCCAGAACGAGCGACCCGGTCACGTCTGCCGAGTTCGCCCGCGGATTGTACCAAGATGCAGCCCCGCCGGGGAGCGGGCAAGTCATCGAGATGAGAGATTAAGAGTCGGTTTATGGTGGAGCGACTACTACTGCTGTGGCTGATCCTCTCGTCGTGGTTGGCGTATGTCTGGCCGGAGTTGGGGTGGGACGCGGACCCCTTCCTGGCGGTCAAGCCAGCGATTGGTTGGTTGATCGCCGCGACAATGTTCGTCCTGGGAAGCCTGCTTCCTCGAGACGAAGTGACGCAGGTCATTCGCAACTGGAAGGTGGTTCTGGCTGGCGTTGGTGTGCAATTTGGTTCGATGCCCGCCCTGGCATTTGCCGTCGGATACGCCTTTCAGCTCCCGGAAGATCTGCGAATCGGTGTGATGGTGACCGGCTGTGTCCCCGGAGCGATGGCTTCCAACGTGTTGACTCTGGCCGCCCGGGGAAACGTCAGCTATTCGGTCAGCCTGACAACACTCGCGACACTACTTTCGCCGATTGCTGTTCCGCTGGCGCTGTTGGCATCGCTTGGTTCGGCCGTGGATTACGATCCGCTCAGTACGGCGTACGTGCTGGTCACCCAAGTGGCTGGTCCGGTCGTGTTTGGGCACCTGTTGTCCCGATTGCGACCGGGCTATGCGGTTGCGATGGCGAAGATCGGTCCGGCAATCGCCAATCTGACGATTCTGATCATCATCGCCGTGGTTGTTGCACTCAACCGGGATCGCCTGGCCGCCGCTACGGGAACGATCGTCGTCGTCCTGCTAGCGCTCAACGTGCTTGGGTATCTGGCGGGCTATTTCGGCGGGAGGCTGCTGAAGCTGGATTCCCCGATGCAGCGGGCGCTCACGCTGGAGGTCGGCATGCAGAACGCGGGGGTGGGGACATTGCTGGCGTTGCAATTGTTTCCGGATCGCCCGGGAGTGGCCATTCCGACAGCCGCTTACACCTTCGGATGCATGTTGACGGGGACACTGCTGGCTCAGGTGTGGTCTCGGTTTCCGGTGGGTTCGACGACGGCCGAGGTTCCGTCGCCGACATCTGGGGTCTCGACGCAGGAACTTTGAGAGGCGTCGAGTTGGGAATCGCGTAAATACCGGCGGAATGGGGACTCATGGTTTCGACCAGGGGACGTGACCGTGTGCTTTGCATCAGCCACGTCTGGTGTCACTCGTCATTGAGTCGCTGCTTCAGTTCGTCCCGCTCGCGGCGGGTCACTTCGAGATCGAACATCAGGTACTTGATGTCGAGCCTCAACTGAGAGAGGGCTTCCTGGACCAGAGACAGGATGCGCCGTCGTCTCCGAATCGCGTCGACGACTTCGGCGTAGACGGTCCCTAATTCGGCCCGGGCCGTGGGGGGAAGCTCCGCGATACAGCGACCCAGCTCTTGCATTTCTCGCGGAAGCTCTTCGGCTTCGCCTTCAGGAAGTCTAGATTTCATAATCGAGTCGATTTCCGTCTTTGGTGCTTGCGGTTTCGGAGTCTCGTCTGGGCGTGGAAAACAACAGATATTGTGCCGTTCCGTGAAGAATCTCAATGGATAGCTGGTAAGCTGTTGCTGTGAAAGGGCTTATGGGACATCGATCCTTCCCGGCTCTGTTGTGGCCATGATGTTTTCACGCCACGCCTCGTCTTGGCGAATGACGCAAAGTCTAGTAGACTCCGCCACTTACACCGGACAACACGCGTGATGACAAAAATCAACAGCGTGATGACGTTTCAGTGCAGTCGAATCACTCGTCTGCCCGATTTTTTGAAAAGTCGCGCACCGCTGGTACCAGATGATCTCGTTGCGGTGACTGGCCGGCTCCGTAAGCCGTACCGATTGTGCCGTCCGCACATCTCCTCGGCAACCTGTTCAAGTCGTCAATTCGAGTGCCCCGCCGAACTGCAAGGATGCGAGCGAAGCCCGGGCTGTGAAGCGATTCCGCCGATTCCAACTCTCTGACCTCAGACTAAATTCGTGGACGAGTTTGCTCCTCGTCCTGGGTTGGGTCACCGTTGCGCACTGCGAGGTCTATGAGGACGGCATGGAGACGCCGGACGCGCTCGCGTGGCAGTTTGTGCCACACAAAGAAGGCAGTGTCGTCGCAAAACAACATCAGCGGGTGGGTGGGACCGGACATTCGGGGCGACTGTCGGAGTCGTTCCTGCTGGAGTGCACGTCGGCGGGGATTGGCGCCCATGTCGAGATGCCATTGCCAGAGGCACGCGTCCTGCCCGACCTGCGTGCCCAACTGTGGGTCCGCGCGTCACGCAACGGACATCGCCTGGCGGTCTCGGTTGTGCTGCCGCATCAGATCAATCCGGAAACACGCGACGTCGTCCGGTTTGCCATCTTCGGTGACAGTTATACACGGCAGGGTCACTGGCAACAGTTGTCCGTCACGGGGTTTCAACAACAGATCCGCGACAAGCTGATCTGGTTGCGGGCTCGCTATGGAATCTCCGAAGTCGATGCCCGCGAGCCTTATGTCGAGAAAATTGCACTCGTGATGCAATTGGATCCCGGCTTGGTGGAACTTGCGGTGGACGATGTGGCGCTCCAGCCGTTGGTTCCCGCCGGCGATCGGGTGCTGCAGTTAGCGGGGAGTCACCAGGGAAGTGGCCCGGCCGGCCCGGTCGAATTCCGCTTGGACCGGCTGCTGGTTGAGGGCCGCCCCTTCTTCCCACGTATCATCCCGTACCATGGCGAATCGGCGGAATCGCTGCAGCGCGCGGGAGTGAATGTTGCCTGGGTTCCGGACTACAGCGATACATCGCTGCTGCAGAAACTCCGCGCGGTGGGTGTCTGGTCGACCGCTACGCCTCCGCGGTCGGTGTCATCACAGGGAGACGTCTTGGGAGCGCGTGAGGCGGCGCTCGTGCCGTTTCGCCCCGAAACTCAGGCGATCCTGTTCTGGAATCTGGGAACCGGCATTCCCGGCAGTGCGCTGACACAGGTCGAAAACTGGGGCGAGCAGATTCGCAACGCCGATCGCGATCTCCACCGACCGTTGATGGCGGACGTGGTCGGCTCGGAACGTTCGTTTTCTCGCTCGGTCCCCATGCTGGGATTCTCCCGGGAAGTCCTGAACTCCAGCTTCTCCTACGTCGATTTGCGGGACTGGCTGCTGGACCGCCGGAAATTGGCACGCCCGGGGCGCTGTCTGCGGACTTGGGTCCAGACCGAAGGACCCATTCGGTACCAGCCTTCTGATGGTGGGGTGTCCATGACGGCATCCGCACCGCTGCCCGTCGAACCCGAGCAGATTCGCCTTCAGACGTACACGGTGTTGGCAGCGGGGTCTCGCGGAATCGGGTTCTGGGCGACCGAACCGTTGGAAGAAGAGGGGCCAGGACGCCGCGAACGGGAACTGGTTCTCAGGCAACTCAACCTGGAACTGCAGCTTCTCGAACCCTGGCTCGCCACCGGAACATTAATCGGTCAGGCACCGGTCACCATCGTCGCGCAGCACGCGGGTGTCGACACGACGTCGGCTGCGGACATTCTTGCCGGCAAACGCCGGACTCCAACGCCTGCCACGGCGCGAGGTTCGCAGCAACAGAATACGGCAGGACAGCAACCGCAGCGCGAAATGCAGGCGGCCGTCATCCGAACAGACGACGGGTTGCTTCTGCTGCCAATCTGGTTCCAGGAGGATGCGCAGTTTGTTCCCGGTTCCATGACGGCCAGTAACGTGCAGGTCGTTGTCCCCGGTGTGGAGGAATCGGCCTCGGCCTGGGAAGTCACGACGACCGATGTCCGCAGCCTGGCACGCGAACGGGTCACCGGTGGCATGCGGATCACGATCCCCAAATTTCAGATGACTTCTGCCGTCGTTCTGACGTCCGATCGCCGAAAAATCGAGGAACTTCGCAAGAGTGTTGAACGGATCGCCAGCAGCAGTGCCCGGACCGAAATGGATCTGGCTGACGAGAAATTGAAACGCGTTCGACTGGTCGATGCCCAACTGACAGCGCTCGGTGTGCCGCAGCGGTCAGCCAGCCGAAATCTGATGAACGCCGAAGTGCAAATCCAGCGGGCCGAGCAGGCCTTTCTCGACGGCGACAACCATTTGGCCCGGCAACTCGCGGGTGACGCCAGCCAGTTGTTACGGATCGTGCAGCGCACGCATTGGCGGTACGCCGTACGGTCGCTGTCTTCGCCGGTCTCCAGTCCCTACTCGGTCAGCTTCCAGTCGCTGCCAGCCCACTGGGAGCTCATCCAACGTCTGGGGCGAATTCCGCCCAGTGCCAACACGAATATGATCCCCGAGGGAGATTTCGAAAACGTGCAGCCGATGATTTCCCGCGGTTGGCAGCACGTGCAATCGACGCAGCCTGGGATCCGTGCGGTGGCCGAACTGCATCCAACCTCGCACTCGGGCCAGTACAGCCTCAGACTGGCGGCCGGTCCTCAAACCGGTCAAGATGTCCCCCGCATTCTGGAAGATTCGCCCGTCGCGGTGACAACCGCCCACATTCCCGTTGCCGCGGGGCAAATCGTCCACCTGAGTGGCTGGGTTCGGATTCGCAGACCGCTACTGGCCACACACGACGGCATCAAGATCTACGACAGCCTGCTTGGCGAGTCGGCCGCCATTCGCATGCGCGAGACGCGCGACTGGCAGCAGTTTGAGCTGATTCGCGAGGTATCCGAAACGGGCGAGTGTTCGCTGACGTTCGAATTGGCTGCCCTTGGTGAAGTGCTGCTTGACGATCTGCAAATTCAGGTTTTCCAACCTCCCGGTCGACCAGGTGGCACGCCGACAGCAAAGTCGTCGGCGGAGCCCGACAAGCCGACAAGCGCAACCGGCGGAACGCTCGACTTTCTGCAGCGCATCCCAGGTCTGGGCGTCCCCCTCCGCCGGGAATGAGCAAATCGTCGTGAAATCCCTTGCCATGCCGTACGGGAGCGGCTGACTTGAAGGGGGCTCGTGAAGTTGATAAGAGTGACTCCGCGTGGTCGTTGCGCGCCGGCTTTGGTTGCCCACTTTTCGAAACCCCGCGCAAAACCCGCGCCGTCTGCTCCATCTCAACCCGGTTTGATCCAGAGGCGAAACGATGCCGATTGCGACACCGAAACAATACGCTGCCATGTTGGATGCTGCCCAGGCGGCGAACTACGCCTACCCGGCGATGAACGTCACGTCTCTTGTCACATTGAATGCGGCGATGAAGGGTTTTGCCGATCGCAAGTCGGACGGAATCGTGCAGTTCTCGACAGGGGGCGGACAGTTTGCCTCGGGCCTGAACGTGGCGGATGCGGTTCTGGGATCAATTGTCCTGGGGGAGGCG
>CALJUK010000991.1 GCA_937975745.1 uncultured Planctomycetaceae bacterium
ATCGGCAACCAGAAATCGGTATTGTTCGGATCCACGAGGGCCTTGTTCCCATCGCTGCGTTGGTTATCGACCGTTGTGGGAGGGCAGCCCTTATGGTCGGTGGTATTCGTTCGACCGTCCATACATTTCCGCAGCAATATTTCTGGTGCCTGATCGCGGAAGCGGGCAATCGTCTCTCCCATCTCGCGCAGCAATGCGGCGTTCTCTCTGTTTTTTGCGAGGTACTCCAAAAAATAGCCTCTGGCGAAGAGGTCCGTCTCTTCTTGTTCGGGTCTGTTCTTCAGAGGGGCGGGATTCACAGGTGTATTCGACACGATGGCCTCCTATGTAATCAACGTGTGAGGTTGTTTCTGACTCAACGTTATCCAAAACACATTGGGTTGTCACGGGAATGGTCTTTGATCTGTCTCAGGCCACCGGTAGCCGGCCATTCCTGCCCCCCTGACTCGTCGTCGCTGCGTGAAACGGGGCCGCGCCACACACTGTGAGCGGGCGGTCGATCCGCAGATCCGATTGGCCCGATTCTGCAACTCGCGAGAGCCGTCCGTTGCCGGCGCAGTCCCAGCACGGGCGAAAATCTCGCAGGTGGGCCGCGTTCGCCTGTGCGCGTGCCCTATGCTTCTCGTGCTCAGGCAATCCTACGAGTGCAATATCACGCCGGTCGTAACTTCCCATTCCTGTCCCGAGGGGGCAAACCACTTAGTGGGGGAGAGCGACCTATGCAGACCCACCGGAAGTCGTGTCTCCGGCGAGCTGCGGTTGAAGGACGTGACAGGCGGCCCAGCGTCCTGTGCGTCGACGACGACCCGGAGATCCTCCGGGCGCTTGCAATCCGCTTGCGCAATTTTGACTTGGAAGTGCTGTGCGCCAGTTATGGCATGCAGGGAATTACCCTGGCAGAGCACCGTCCTCCGGATCTGGTCATTACCGACCTCCGCATGCCGCGAGGCCACGGCAGTCGCGTTGTCGAACGGCTCAAGCAGAGCGAAGCGACGGCCAGCATCCCCATCATTGTCCTCACTGGCGATCGCAGCTTTCGCGTGCGGCGGTTGCTCGTCGAACTCGGTGTCGCCGACTACCTCCTCAAGCCGCTGTCGTTCACACGCCTCGAGCGGATCATCGGGCAGTATGTGGACCTGCGCGACTCGGCAGCCGCCGACTCGATTGTTGCTTCCCCGAGGCACAACAGTGCTGCTGTCGGTTTCGACGGCACGCAATCGACAACCGACGAGCCCGCCGCACGCCTTCCTGTTTCAAATTCACCCAAGACACCAATGCGTCGATTTCACGGACGCGGAGAGTAGACCATGCGCACATTTTTTTTCATGGCCGGACTGATGGCGATGGTGTTCGGTCTGGAGTTGTTTCTGGTGGATCGCTTCGTCATGAGCTTCGCCAGCGATCTACCCCCATTGGTTGGACTGCAGCAGGTCTTATCCGGGACTGGACCGGCCAACCCTCGTGTGATCGATCCCCCGGAATGGATCTGCTACACGCTGCTATCGACCGGAGCCACAACGATGCTATACGCGCTTTCGGCACCGGTTCGCCATTAGACATCAAGAAATATGCCCCCCTTATTCCATTGATGAAGGTACCAGAACTATGTCACCCAACGGGTCACTGCACGTCTTGCAAATTCAGGCGTCATCACTGGATGCCGCACGCATCCGGAGGAGCCTCATTGGCGCTCATCCCGATGCGTCCTTGTCGACCGTCACGTCGCTGCAGGCGGGCATCAATGCGCTCGCCTCGGTCGAATTCGACGTCTGTCTACTCGATCTCGAACTTTCCGGTGTTCCGTCGCTCGACGCTGTGCGAGCGATTCGGGATCACGACTCGGGGGTTCCCATTGTTGTGCTCACAGATGGTGACAACGAGACTCTGGCCCTGGATGCGCTCAACGAGGGAGCGCAGGACTACATTCTCAAGTCGTCTCCGATGGAAAGCTCACTCGCACGGATCATTCGCCATTCCATCCGCCGCAACGAATACCGCCGCCGAAACGACGAATTGCTGCAGGATCTGCAACAGCATCGAGGGCTGTTGGTACGCAAGAATCGACGGTTGAGGCAGTTGATTCGGACCGCGCACGACTTTGTGGACAATGTCTCGCACGAATTTCGTACGCCGCTGACAGTCATCAAGGAATATGCCTCGTTGATAAGGGAAGGGGTGGTCGGCCCAATCAATGACGACCAGGAACGTTTTCTCACCATCGTCGAAGACCGTTCCGACGATCTCAATATCATGATCGACGATATGCTCGACTCCAGCCGGCTCAAGACAGGGCTGCTCGTTTCGCATCGCCGGCCTTGCACTGTGGGCGAGGTGATTGGCCACGTGCGTTCGACTTTGGAACGCAAGGCTGCCGCTCGTGGATGCCGCCTGAGAATCGACCAGTCGGAAGAGCTGCCAACGATCTTCTGCGATCCAGAAAAAGCGCATCGCGTTCTGACCAACCTGGTCGTCAATGCGATCAAATTCAGCCCGGAAAACGCCGAGGTCGTCGTCGCTGCGAGCGATCGGCCGGACGAGCAGGAGGTCGTCCTGACAGTGACCGACAGCGGAACGGGGATCGCGGAAGAAGACCAACAGCGGATCTTCGAACGCTTTCGACAGGTCGGAGCCGACACCCGATCCAGCACGAAGGGATTTGGAATCGGACTGGCGATCGCTCGCGAGTTGATGGAACTGAATTTCGGCCGCATCTCCGTGGAAAGTCAACTTGGGAAGGGAAGCCGGTTTTCCATCACCTTTCCGTACGCCGATGCGGAAGAGATCACACGACGCTTTGTTCGCCGCTTGTTGTCGGCCTCTCCCGAATTCGGGCATTCGACCGTCTCGGTGGTGGAGTTCACGCTGCCCGAGAGCGTTTCGGACGAACTGGCCGAGGACACGGAGAGCTTCCTGTTTTACCTGCAGCGGAGCGACGACTTGGTGATCCCGCTCGGAAAGCGTGTCCGGGCGGTTCTGTTACCGGTTGACTCTCGAGGAGCTCAGGCCTTGCGAGAGCGGGTCGATGAGTGCCGGACCCAGGCCAACCGCAACCGTCCGCAGGGCTCACTCCCCGGGTTGGCCGGCCGCCTGCTCGGAGTCTTCTCCCTTCGAGACGAGAAGGACCAAATCGTGACTTGCGTCAGCGACAACCATCCCTCCCAGGAGCTGCACATCTGCCATGTCTAGTTCGCCAAAACAGAAGCTACTCATTGTCGACGACGATGATGACGTCCTGTCCGGAATCCGGTGTCGGCTGACGGCGGCCGGGTTCGAGACGTGCGTCGCCCGCGACGGCGCCGAAGGGATTGAAACGGCCCTGCGGGAGTGCCCCGATGCGATCCTGTTGGACGTGCGGATGCCCCGACTGGACGGTCTGTGCGCCCTCAAAATACTTCGCTCGCAAGCGGAGACTCGTCATATCCCGGTGGTCATGTTATCCGCCAGCCTGCCCGACTCGCAGCTGGCTTTGGATTCTGGCGCACGCTATTTCCTTCGCAAACCCTATCGCGCTTCGACGTTGATGGCGGCCGTCCGAGCCGTCGTCCCCAACTCGAAAACCATTACAAACACAAGCGAGGCGGTATGACTGTCACTCAAATCTTAATCGTTTCGGGCGATCGCCTGTTTCGATCGGTCGCCTCCAGCAAGCTGCGGATTGCAGGAGCGACGATGCAGTATCTCCGCAGCCTCTCGGCCACCCGGGACCGGTTGGCGACCGCGGGCGACCCGGCTGAGACCTTCATTGTCGTCGTCGACGCCGACTCGCTTCCCGGCATTGATGTCGCGGCCATCGAATCGTTGCATCATCCTCGCACGAACGCACCCACGCGGATTGCGATCGTGGCTTCAGAAGGTGCGCGACGGCTGAAAGGATTATGTGAACGCCGTAGCGAGTTCACCTTCGTTCCGAAGTGCCTCCAGGTCTGGGACATTGTGCAGAAAGTCGTGGAACCATCCGGCTGCGGACAACCAGGGGAAACCGAAACCGGTTTCGCACCCCATTCTTCAACACCCCCTTCGACCGTCGATACCGTTTCGCCAACCGATTCACCAGCCGGACGGACCACGAGCCCGCCTTCAGGAAAACTGGTGTCAAGAAGGCAAGCGTCCTACCGCATGTACGGCAAGGTCCTGTCTGTTGACGACGATCCCGATGTCACTCGGTTCCTGCAGATGCGTCTGCAACTCCACGGCCTGGATGTCATGCGGGCGGGTGACGGAATCCAGGGATTCCGCCTCGCAGTGGAGTGGAAGCCCGATGTCATCATCACGGACTTCTCCATGCCGGAGGGGTTGGGTAGCTACCTGCTCGGACGGATGCGGGATTGTGGAATCGAGATTCCGACGATCGTCCTCAGTGGCGTGGTCCAAGACGAGCGTTCGGGAATCGGCATGCAATTCCGCGATCTTGGCGCACATGCCGTCCTCTCGAAACCGGTGGACTGGGCCAAATTGATTGGCACGATCCGCGAGGTCATTCACCTGCCCGAAGTCGAAGAGGATGCCGCTTGCCCACATATTCGGTCGGATCCTCCGGTTGGAAGTAGAAACATGATGACAGAATTGGACGACGACACCCTGATGGGAATGTACTACCCGACAGCCAGCCGGAGTCGAGTGCGGTTGAACAATCCAACGTAGCCACTCCGTGATCTGCCAGCCGAACGTGCCAACCACAACGATGTCATGCGAGATTTTCACCCATTGCGAGCAGCACCCCAATGCCCGCTGCGATAAACGAGCCAGGAACGTACTGCAATCACACGAATCAGTGTCTGCCGGAGATGAAGTCCCGCTCTGGCTCTCACTCCAAGACGGTCCTGGTTGTCGAAGACGATGATCACACCCGAGTTTGTCTTTCCAAGAGGTTGGAACGCCAGGGGATCAGGCCCGTGCCGGCCGACACGGCACAGCGTGCGCTGGACGTACTCGATCAGATTCCGGTTCACGCAATCACGCTCGACGTTCGACTTCCCGACATGGACGGTTTCGAGTTGGCACAGACAATTCGCCGCCGACATGCAGGACGGGAGCTGCCGATCATCTTCATCGCTGGCAAGGCGCCCCGTTTCTTTAAGGAGATGTGTCGCGAATCCGGAGGACAGTACTTCCTCCGGAAGCCCTACGATCCGGACGCACTGCTTCTGTTGTTGAAAGCCTTGCTGGCCCAGGGCCAGTCACCGCGCTGAATACGTGACACGTCCGTCCCCATTTCATTTCCGGGCTTTGAACCAGAAGGAGATTCACGTGCCGCTCAAAAAGATTCTCATTGCCGATGACGACCCCTGCTTGCGCAGTATTTTGAAAACCCGCTGTGTTGCCCTGGGAGCCGATGTCCGACTGGCCTGCAATGGGCGCGAAGCATCGATTCTGGTGCGACGCTGGACGCCCGACCTGGTCCTGCTGGACATCGAAATGCCCGGTATTGACGGCCTGGAAGTCTGCACGCTGCTCAAGGGAGGGATCACGCGAACCGAGATTCCGGTGATCGTTGTCTCAGGCCGCATGGACGGTGAGGCTCAAGAGAGATGCCGACAGTTGGGAATTCCCTTCGTGAAGAAAGAACCCGGCGCCTGGTCTGCAATCCTCTCGTTGATCGTGCGGTTCCTGAAACTCCCCGCACCGATTCCTGCCAGAGACAAGAACGCAGGCTGCCAGTGGGAAATCCTCTCCGCTTGCCCGGACGAAGACGCGTGCGAGAGTCACGCGGACCAATCAACGCCGATTCACATCCAATCCGCGGCGCAGTCCCATTGACGTTTTGGGGCGTCAACTGCGGGCCTGGTCGGAGGCGGAACCTTCCGCGGTATCGTGCTTGTGGTGGGATTGGCCAGCGAACTTACGATTTGGCTGCGGCTTCGCGGGCCTTCCGAACGTTGATAAACGAGCGGACGCACAAACCGACAAATACGGCGCAGACAACTCCCATGACGAGCTGCATCACGATCGCGATCGGTCGCTCGGCCGTGCCATCCAACAATGTTGGCAGCTTGCGGAGTCCCATGCTGCCGGCTCCCAGGGCACCCAGCAGGCCGATCGTGGCCGCTCCGTGCATGGCGTGCTTCAGAAACTTGGGATTCAACGCCAGCCCGCCGCAGAGTGTGAGCGGGAGACCGAAGAATGCCGGAATGAGGGCCGTCGGACTCACCATTTCGGTGGCGACGTAGCCCCCCACCCCCAATGCGGTCAGCACCAGTCCGGTCACTATCGCCACGATCGCCATCAGTTCTGCCTTTCCTCAATTAACCAATTTCGGCTGATCTGCCGGTTTCCTGTCCGACGCAGTCGCAAACTCCTCAGATTATAGGCAGCCGCGAGAACCGGAATAGAGATGCGGGAGGCGAATCCACCAAAATGGGCATTTCTTGGTAGTGAATGCTCTTAAGTCGTTGTTTGAAAGAGTGTTGCGTGGAATCATTCGTTTCCGGTCTCGGTCCGGTCGACAACTGGAGGTTCAGCCCCTTCCCCCGGCTTCCTCGAACCCGTCGACCGTCGTTTGGGTCCAACAGCTGAGCCTTCACTGCGGGTTGGGGCGAAATTCAATCGCAAACCGGCCGGACTACCGGAACGAGTCCAGAGAAGTGCATTTGTTGGTGTCAGTGGAGTGTAACCGTTGTTCATAAAATAGGTTACGTGACTTCTTTTGTATCGTCTGTGGGGAGGCCGAGGCGATGACAGGAGGCTCATTTCCCAGAATTTCCCAGAAAATGGTTCGCATGCGAACTTTTTTTGAGCGCCAAACGACAGAAACTCGTAATCAATACTGTAAGCGGAGGCGGATTGGCCTCAGATCGGCCGGATCAGTCCGGAACGACACCCGGGGCCGTTAGCAGTCGCGAGCGAAACCAACAACGGTTGATAACGGTTGATGGAGAGACGACTGCGGCGGAGTGGGCGATACAATCGCTGGCTCCGACAGGAGTGAAGGAAAAACG
>CALJUK010000992.1 GCA_937975745.1 uncultured Planctomycetaceae bacterium
CTGCAAAGCTTGCCGGTTGGATGATTCAATCCGACAACACCGACAGGGCTGTTCGGTGAATCAAGGCAACGCGGTTTGACAAGTGGGGATGGCGGCCTAGGTTTTCCTGGCGAGATTTCCGTGCAAATGGGCGCTGCCGTTGTTTTACCAACCCGGTGGCCAGGACGCACGCAATCGAGCGATCGGCCGTCAATCACTGAGGCGACGGTCTCTGTGACCCTTGAGTTCCCGTCGTGACGGATAGCCCTCTGCCCGGCGTCTGTCCGCGGCTTGTGTAACACATCCCCTGTGCGCTCTCAGCACCGTAGCGAGTCGACTAACCATGTGCGGAATCTCCGGGATCGTCCATCTTGATGAGCGTCAGGCCGAAGTGGAAACGCTCAATCGGATGATTGCCACGCTCTATCACCGTGGCCCTGATGCGCACGGCACGTTTGTTCGTGGACCGGCGGGACTGGCTCATGCCCGTCTGAGCATCATCGACCTGTCGGGTGGTCGGCAGCCGATGCACTCCGCCAACGGGCATTTGGCGCTCACATTCAATGGCGAAATCTTCAACTACCTGGAACTGCGGGAAGAGTTGATCGCCAAAGGGCACCGCTTCGCGACCCGGTCCGACACCGAGGTGATTCTGCATCTGTATCAGGAGTACGGCCGCGAGTGCGTACATCGGATGAATGGCCAATGGGCCTTTGCCATCTGGGACGCGCAGAAGCAGGAGTTGTTTCTGTCACGCGATCGGCTCGGCATTCGCCCGCTGTTTTACACCCGCACAGCGAAGTCGTTGGTTTTCGCCTCAGAAATTAAGGCCTTGCTGACACTGCCGGAAGTCGACCGGCGGATCGACCCGCAGGCACTCGACCAGTTGTTTACCTTCTGGTCGCCGCTTCCTCCGCGGACGATCTTTCAGAACATCCAGGAACTTCCCCCCGGTCACAATCTGACGTTGCGCGCTGGGAAAGCCGAAGTGACTCCTTACTGGAGTCTCGACTATCAGCCGGAAAGCAACGGACGTTCGGCCGACGACTGGGCCGAAGAACTGCGCGAGCTGCTGATCGACGCCACTCGATTGCGGTTGCGAAGCGATGTTCCCGTGGGAGCCTACTTGAGCGGTGGTCTCGATTCGTCCTTGACGACCGGGATGATCCGGCGGTTCACAGATGCCCCACTCAAAACGTATTCGGTTTCGTTCTCGGACCCGGACTTCGACGAAAGTGGTTTCCAGGGAGACGTGATCAAGCTGCTGGGGACAGACCACCGCGAGGTCCGCTGCACCTACGACGACATCGGTCGGATCTTCCCGACGGTCATCGCTCATACCGAACGGCCCGTGTTGCGGACGGCGCCCGCTCCGATGTTTCTGCTTTCGAGGCTTGTCCGGCAAGACGGAACGAAGGTCGTCATGACGGGCGAAGGTGCCGACGAGATGCTCGGTGGTTACGACATCTTTAAGGAAGCCAAAGTCCGTCGCTTCTGGGCTCGACAGCCGGATTCGGCATTTCGGCCGCTGTTGTTGAAGCGGTTGTATCCGTACATGAAGAATCTGCAGTCGCAGTCGCCGGCGTACTTGAAGGCGTTCTTCAACGTGCGACCCGAGGACCTGGCCAGCCCGTTCTTCTCGCATCTTCCCCGCTGGGATCTGACGGCACGCATCAAGATGTTCTACTCGGCCGATTTGAAGGATCGGTTGGGGAAGTACGATCCCCTGATGGATTACTCGCGCCAGCTTCCGGCAGCGTACGAAAGCTGGCATCCCTTCTGCCAGGCGCAGTACCTGGAAGCCTCGGGGCTGATGCCGGGCTACATTCTCTGCTCGCAGGGGGACCGGATGGGGATGGGAAATTCGGTCGAAGGCCGGTTCCCGTTCCTGGACTATCGCGTAGCCGAGTTTGCCTCCCGCGTACCAATCCGCCTGAAGATGCGTGGCCTGGACGAGAAGCATTTGCTGAAGCGGGCTGCCGGCGATTTGGTTCCCGATTCGGTTCGGAATCGGCCGAAGCAACCGTACCGCGCACCCGATGCACTGAGCTTCTTCAATCCCGAGACAAAATCAGCCCGGTTCGAATATGTCGAGGAGCTTCTCTCGGCGGAGAAGATTTCCGAGCACGGGTTATTCCATCCGCAGGCCGTCGAGCGGCTGGTGAAAAAGGTCCGCCAGGGACAGGCGATTGGAACCAAGGACAATATGGCTGTTGTCGGAATTCTGTCCGCGCAGCTCGTTGCTGAGCAGTACATCAACGGCCATACGGTGATAGCCGAACCGACGGACCAGAAGCTCGCGAACCGCGGCAACCTGGTGACTGCTTCGTCAGGAGAGAGTGTCTGCACATCAGGCATCTCCTGACGTGACACCCAGATTTATCAGCGGGGCGTCAACGCGGAAGCCACCCGCAGTGAACCACCAACTTCGTTTCGTTTCCCCCTGGCAGTGAGTTGAGGAAAGATATGCAAAACGTCGAAAGCGGTATCCGTGATTTCATCGCAGACAATTTTCTGTTTGGTCAAAGCATCGACGCTCTGGAATCGCAGGCTTCGCTGTTGGAAGCGGGTCTGATCGATTCAACCGGCGTGCTCGAACTGGTGACGTTCCTGGAAGATCGCTTCGCCATCGGCATCGAAGATGATGAACTGGTTCCAGAAAACCTGGACTCCGTCGAGCGTCTGGTGAACTTTGTGGAATCAAAGCTTCAAGTCCTGAAGTCTTGAAGTCGTATCAGTCTGGCCCCCCATCAACCTGTATTGGACGGAGCACTCGAACGTGCAACTCGAATCGTTTCTGGAGAATTCCGCCGCACGGCTGCCGAACAAAACGGCGTTGATTGCCGGGCAAACGGAGCTGACGTACGCGCAGATCGAAGCGGACAGCAATCGTCTGGCGGACGGTCTGCTGAAGAATGGCTTGCAGCGTGGTGATCGGGTGGCGATCTATCTGGACAACTGCCCCGAAGCGGTCGTCGCGATTTGGGCCGTGCTCAAGGCGGGTGGCGTGTTCATGCCCGTCAATCCGACAACCAAGCCGGATAAACTCGCGTACGTCCTGAACGACTCGCGGGCCCGCATGCTGATCGGAACGGTTCGTAAGTACGCTCAGTACCACACAGAGCTGGTTGACACGCCGCATCTGGAATGTGTCGTGCTGACCGGGTCCAAGGTCTCCCTCGAGTTCGCGGGCAATGCGGATGTGGTCTATTGGGACGATGTCATGGCAGAGCACGCCGCCCATGACACTCCCCCGGCCAAGACCTGCATCGACATTGATCTGGCGGCTCTCATCTACACTTCGGGTTCCACGGGGAACCCCAAGGGAGTGATGCTGACCCACTTGAACATGGTCCATGCGGCCACGTCGATCACGACGTATCTGATGAACGTTGAAGAGGACATCATTCTCGATGTCCTTCCGCTCTCGTTCGACTACGGGTTGTACCAACTGCTGATGACTTTCAAGGTGGGCGGCACACTGGTGCTGGAGAAATCCTTCACCTATCCGCACGCCGTTCTGCAACGTCTGGTCGAGACACACGCGACCGGGTTCCCTTTGGTACCGACGATTTCGGCGATCCTGTTGCAGATGGACCTGTCGAAATACGACTTCTCGGGATTGCGATACGTTACGAATACCGGTGCGGCATTGCCGACCGAACACATCACCCGCCTGCGGGAACTTCTACCGCATGTGCAGGTCTTCTCAATGTACGGCCTGACCGAGTGCAAACGTGTCTCTTACCTGCCGCTGGATCAGATCGACATTCGACCTGGATCTGTCGGCCGGGCGATGCCGAATAGCGAGACCTACATTGTCGACGAGAACGGCCGGCGGTTGCCCTACGGCGAAGTGGGCGAGCTCGTTGTCCGTGGCGCGAACGTGATGAAGGGATACTGGGAAGCTCCGGAACGGACTGCCGAACGGCTGAAGCCGGGCGATATTCCGGGCGAGATGGTCCTCTACACGGGGGATTTGTTCCGCTGCGACGAGGAGGGCTATTTGTACTTCGTCGGTCGGCGTGACGACATCATCAAGAGCCGCGGCGAGAAAGTCAGTCCGAAGGAAATCGAAAACATACTGTTCAGCCATCCGGAGATTGCCGAGGCCGCTGTTGTTGGCGACCCCGATCCGGTGTTGGGGCAGTCGATTCGCGCAGTCGTCTCTCTACGAGAGGGCTCACACTTAAGCGAACGAGACGTGTTGGCCTGGTGCCGGCAATCGCTTGAAGATTACATGGTGCCCCAGCGGGTCGAATTTCGTGACGCGCTGCCGAAATCACCGAACGGGAAAGTCGACAAAAAACAGCTCACAGGAGTCGCGATATGAGTCTGACTACTACAGAATTCTCTGCGGATGTCCTCCACCTGGACGCCGAGGCGGAAACCGAACGAATCGTGTCCTGGATGCGACAAACCGTCCGCGGCGAATTACGTCGCAAAGGGGGCGTGCTGGGTGTCTCGGGCGGTATCGACAGCAGTGTCGTCGCGGCTTTGTGCGTGCGGGCCTTTGGTCCGGAACGAACCTTCGGAATTATGATGCCCGAGCAGGACTCGGCGGATGACAGCCTGGCACTGGGCCAGTTGCTGGCCGATACGTACGGCTTTCCCACGATTGTCGAAAATGTGTCGCCGCTGTTGGACGGTGCTGGCTGCTATCGCCGCCGGGACGAAGCCATCAAGAGTGTCATCCCGCAGTATGAACCGAACTGGAAGTCGAAGATCGTACTGCCAAACTTGTTTGACGGTAGTTACCGCATCTTCTCGGTCGTGGTGCAGGCTCCGGACGGAACCCGGTACCGGGAACGGCTTCCGCTAGACGCCTATCAGACGATCGTGGCTGCGACCAATTTCAAGCAGCGCTGCCGCAAGATGGTCGAGTACTACCATGCTGATCGCTTGAATTACGTCGTGGCTGGAACACCCAATCGCCTGGAGTATGACCAGGGATTCTTCGTCAAGAACGGTGACGGCGCCGCCGACATCAAGCCAATTGCCCATCTGTACAAGACTCAGGTGTATCAGTTGGCCGAGTACCTGGGCGTGCCGGATGTAATCCGGATGCGGCCTCCGACAACCGACACGTATTCGCTGGAGCAGACTCAGGAAGAGTTCTACTTTTCGCTTCCTTACGATCGGTTGGACCTCTGTTTGTACGCCAAGAATCATGGCGTCGACCCCGCAGCGGTGGCCGACGTGGTTGGTTTGACGCGTGAGCAGGTGGTGCGAGTGCAGGACGACATCGATGCCAAGCGGAAGGCGACTCGTTACGGACACTTGAAGCCGCTGCTGGTCGAACCGGTTCAAGAACTGAACCTTCCGTAATGAATCCGTATAAACAGTTTCGATACCGGTGGGTTGTGAGCCTTCGGCTGGCATTCCCGTGACGAAGACGAAGGACACAGATGTTTTGAAACCGTATGGAGAGAAATAAGGGAGCCTGTCCGAGACGTTGGTTTCGGACAGGTGTGGTGACAGGTTCGCTATGAAACGTGCATTACTGGCACAAGCGTTGGACTCAACTGGTGGCGGAACTCTGCTGCGTGCGCTGGGCGCGTGGTCGGGACTACTGGTGTTGAATTACCACCGTGTTGGGTCCGCTGGCGATGCCGTATTCGACCGGAAGCTGTGGAGCGCAAACGTCGAACAGTTCGACGAGCAAGTCGGCTACCTGAAGAAGTGCTTCGACATTGTCTCTCCGTCTGATCTGCCCGACGTGTTTCGGGCAAAGCGGGGACAGTTCGTCATGCTGACGTTCGATGACGGATACCGCGACAACTACGAAGCCGCGTTTCCCGTGCTGCAGACACATGGCGTACTGGCGACATTTTTTGTAGCGACCGGTTTCATCGATCGTCAGCCGATGGCCTGGTGGGATGCCATCGCCAGTATTCTGCGGACGACGCCGCACACATCGTTGCCGGCCAATCGCTGGTTTCCTGAAGGGCTTGATCTGACTGGTCGAGCGCGAGGCGAGGCGATCCAACAGACGCTGGACGTGTTCAAGTCTCTGCCGAATGTCGAAGCGGTAGAGATGCTGGAAGATCTGGCGGCGGAGGCTGGCGACGAGTCTGTGAACACGCCCTGTCCGGAACTCTGGATGACTTGGGACATGATCCGCGAAATGCAACATGCGGGCATGACAATCGGCGGGCATACTGTCAGTCACCCGATCTTGTCGCGGTTGAGTCCCGAAGGCCAGGATCGGGAGATTCAGCACTGTGCCGAGAGACTTGAGCAGGAACTGGGAGTTCCGGCGAAGGCTTTCAGCTATCCGGTCGGAGGCGTGGATGCCTTCAATGAGGTCACGCGGGCGGCACTCCGGGTGCACGGCTTCCAGTGGGGGTTCAGCTATTACGGAGGCTATGCCCGACCGGGGCACACCGATCCGTACGACATTCCACGGGCCGCCGTCGAGAGTGACCTGACGCAGTCCTTTTTCCGGGCGATGACGACTCTGCCACAACTGCTGTGTGCCCGGAAAACGCCTCGATCGCCAGAAGCGAAACCGTAAGACACTGCGTTCTCGCGATCACTTCTGTTCGGCGGTATGACTGGCGAGTGAGGTGACAGGGATCTGTTCGCCAATTCCGAACTGTTCGCTCGCCTGGGCATAGAGTTCTTGGGCCGCGGACAACTGTGCCTCTAAGGCTTCGGCTCGGCGCATGTCCGACGGGTGCGTCGACATGAACTCGATTGGATGTGCTGTCGTATGCCTGGCTGCAAAGCGTTGCCAGAACCGGGGAGCTTCGGCCGGGTCGTAGCCAGCCTTGGCCATCAGGTTCAGTCCGATTGAGTCGGCCTCGGATTCGTGCTCGCGACTGTATGGGAGAAGGACTCCGTATTGCGAAACGGCACCGTAGGCCTGCATCACTTTGGCACGGTCCGCCTCCGAGCGGTCGGCGGTCCCAATCCGAACGACCTGCTCGATACTGTCGGAAATCAAACCCTGGCTC
>CALJUK010000993.1 GCA_937975745.1 uncultured Planctomycetaceae bacterium
TTCCCTGACTGCGGTAAACGCGGCAGATAGCCTCTGTCGGGCGTCCGCTTTGTTGAACGAGAGTGCCGCAATCCTGCACACGGTCGATTTGCGTTGTCAGTGCAGCCCGCAATCTCGGCCGAAGATCACGAAGACTTGGTGATGGCTTCCCGGCTGCACCTGGTATGTGTCGTACATGTGATCCAGGGATGATCTCAACCGCATCGCAAGACCCGGGGGCGACTTCGCGTCGGTCCCATTCGGTCACTCAACTCAGTGTTCTGGCACTCAACCGGATGTACGCCGCAGCGCATATCGTGTCTGCGCGACGGGCATTCTGTCTGCTGGCCAAGAACCTCGCTGAAGTTGTCAACATTGAGAACGGTGGCTACGTCAGCTACGACCTCATGTCGTGGATCGAGTTCAGCGAGTTAAAGATTGAACTGAATGAGCGGGGAGAGCACGACGACTGGATGCAGGCGGTCAACTTTGTCGTCCAGGTGCCCCGCGTCATTCGCCTGATCCGCTATGACCGTTTTCCGCGCGAGTCCGTCAAATTCAGCCGCCGGAACGTTTTTCTCCGGGACGAGCACTGCTGCCAGTACTGCGGGCGATCGTTCAGCGTGCAACATCTCAGCCTGGACCACGTCATTCCGCGCAGCCGCGGCGGCGACAGGAGTTGGGAAAACATCGTCAGCGCCTGCCTGAAATGCAACGTCCGCAAAGGGGGGCGAACTCCACAGGAAGCCGGGATGGCGCTCCAGCGACACCCACGCAAGCCAGCTCGAAATCCGCTGCTGGCCCACAAACTTAACTTCCAGAAGTACGAGTCCTGGCGCAACTTCTGCGGCTGACATCGCTCGTCCGGGGTCAGAATTCGCGGCGGGCTACGACCCTGTCGTTGTCCTGCGACCGGTTTGTTTTCCCCAACCGCGAATTGCATTCCGTTTTTTCAGGTGATACTGTGTATTCTGCTCGCGGCTGGGAGTCCAGCCGGCGTGGGTAGTAGTACCGTTTCGGCCGGGGCAGGCCGATCCATCTTGAGGTAGTCCCTGTTGCGATTCACGGCGACTTCGCACTTGCGTCCCTGACGGGCACGATCGGATGCGCCATCAATCGGGAACGACCAGCACTCCACAGCCTTTGGAGCCCGTCAATGACTCGATTCGCATCTCGCAATTTTCGGCGATTGTCAACACATCGCGGTGGGCTGACCCAATCGGATCACGCTCAACGTCGATCGGCTGGCGTGAGGAATCGTCTCGGCTTCACGTTGATCGAGCTACTCGTCGTGATGGCGATCATCGCCCTCCTCATCGCCCTCTTGCTGCCGGCCGTTCAACAGGCTCGTGAATCGGCCCGCCGGACGCAATGTCTCAACAACCTCAAACAGGTTGTCCTGGCCGCTCACAACTACGAGAACACTCATCGGTGCTTCCCCTCAGGCTGGATCGACTCGGCCGGCGCCAGCGGAGCGGGCTGCGTCCCAACGCTCACCGAAGCGGTGCAAATTCCAATCGCCAACAACCAGAATCTCCTGCTCCAGGCGAATTCATCCTGGTCTTATGGTGCAGACTGGCCGTGGGCCGCATTGATGCTGAACCAGATGGGGCAGCTGACAGTTAACATCGATTACGACGTTCTCAAATTTCAAACAAGCTGCACGAGCGGAAACAACGCACTCGCTGTGATGGTCAACATTCCCAGCTATACGTGCCCCAGTGCATCACTTCCGGGCAATCGTCCAGGCGGGTATGGCTATGCGACATACCGTGGCTGCGTTGGAAATTCGATTGTTGACCCCAATGACAGCACCGCGTCGATCAATCACCCCGGAATTTTTGACGCGAATAGTTCCGTCGGATTTCGTGACATCACCGATGGTGATTCCAACACCATTATGTTTGGAGAATCACTCTACGGTTTCTGGGGCGATCCCTACAGCTGTTGTGCCCGCGTCCGCCACAACCAGGCGCCGTTTGACGCCTACTGGACCAGCAGTCCGAACAATCAACAACAGTCACCACCTCCGATCCAGTACTTCGGGTTTGGCTCATGGCACGCGGATGTCTGTCACTTCGGACTGGCTGACGGCTCGACTCGATCGATCTCCAAAGTGATCGATTTCACCATCCTGAACGCATTGGCGACACGCAATAACGGCGAACGCATCTCCGCCGACTTCTAGAGCGCGCTGCGCAGAAGTGGTGCGAGTTCCGGCGGCGTAACCAGCCTGCTTTGCAGGCGAGTGAGTCCCCACACGCCGCTACAGTTGTACGCCATGCGCACTAAGAATCGGTCTCAAATCCTCGGCGTGCTTCGCCTTCACTCGGAACACTGGTGAGCAAGGACCCGGTACCAACCGGACGTGCAGCGCGTCTTTGCCAACTGACAGAGGACCGTTCTTTGTCGGCCCAAAGAACACACCGAGGGTCTTCGCCACCGAAGCAGCGAAGACCCTCACACACACAGGATGCTTAATGTCGTTCGACAGGGGCGATCGATGACGGGCGACCGTTTCTAGTGTTGTGTCAAACCTTAAGATTCGGGTCGAGCAACGAGAATGGAGCGGCCAACGAGCCGCGGGCCAAGCGATTGAACCCGAAGTTTAAGGCCTGACAAGGCGCTAGTACGAGTACGAATAGTGCCAGCTGGACTGCTCGCCCGTGATCGGACTGTCGCAGACGATATCGAACTGCCCGTCACACATGTCGGTGTAGTCGTCAAAGTAGCTACCAGTGAAGCAGCCTTTGTGGCCCGTCACGCCGTGGTACTTGTAGGTCTGGTTGACCGCACCAAAGGCCGATCCCACGTCTTCCAGTTCTTCGTTGACGGCGTAGGCCACCTCGGTCAGGCCGACCACCAGGCTCAGGACGGTGATCGTCGCGACCAGGATCAACTCGGCCGAGATAATAAAGCCGGCCTCGTCAGCGTGCAGTTCCAGAAACAGTCGGTGAAGCGTGCGTTGCATGGTCATCGAAAGGGCTCCTGCGAGTTTTGGTCTTGCAGGGGGCAACAGCCCGCAAGACAAGTCAGTTGCAGTACGGTCGAGAGATATCCAAACGGCGGAGCGGGTTTCGGGTTGTCATTCCGTCGGTCGGACAGTGCATTCCACATCGAGAACGAAAGTGAGAGAAGCGGGTCTTCGGGTCGTTGTTATTGGGTCGTTGTCTTCGTCAGTGACGCCTTCGGGCGGGTCAGACCGTCGGGCGTCTCCGGGTTGTTTGCTGTCGCCGAGAGAGAGAGAGTTCACGGCCCCAGCCAGTTTATCTCGTGAAGTCAGATGTTATGGGTCGGTCCTTGGTGCCCGCATGAAAGGGGTCAGGTTTCATGCGGGCGGTGGATTCCGGGTCTGAGAGTTTCAGATGGCAACGTCGGGCCTAGTATTCGGAACCGAAGCCGCTGCTGTAAATGTCCCATTGGCCGTCACAGTGGTCCGCGTAGTCGGTGAACTGGCTCCCTTCGGCACCCCCCTTGTGTCCGGCGTTTCCGCAGTACTGGAAGGTCTGGTTGATGCTGGCGATGGCCGAGCCGACGTCTTCGAGTTCCTGATTCACATTGTGCGAGAGTTCGGACAGCCCGACGACGAGTCCCAGGACGACGATCGTCGCGACCAGGATCAGCTCGGCCGAGACAATGAAGCCGGCTTCGTCGTTCAAGAGGGCGTTGGCTGTGTTGGCGAGTGTGTTGAAAGTCTTCATCGTTGCAATCCCCTGTGCTGTGGTGTGTGGCGTTGAGGTGTGTTCAACGCGTTAAACAAGTCTTGTTGACGGGTGTGTGTTTCGTGTCGTGTCAACGTGAGGGATGTAAAGCAAGGTGAATGCCGTTCGGCCTGAAGTGTTCAAGAAATTGAGCGCATGGCCCGGAGTGGGACGATGCAAGCGGTTGATTTGTAAAGACTTCGAGACATTTCGAAAAACTGTCAACCTGCGTCACTCAGGCAAGTGGCGTCGAGTACGCACGTGGTGTTTTCGCCACACGTCTTCCGGTCGAAATTCGCCTGGATGGGTTTAAGGCATTTGTTTCCAGCGTGTTACGTCGATGATGCCGCCCCTGTCGCCGCCCTGTTGCGAAAACACCACGCCCCACGCCCTTCTACGCGGGGTTTCGAGATTCGGCGATTCGTGCCGTCGAGCTGGGACGGTGGAACCCCTCGTCAGGGGAACGGGAGAACGGGGGTCGCACTTGCATGCAGAAGCAGCAGCGTGATGGGATCGAATGCAGACCGACCCGTTCGCTCGCGAACTTCAGTGCACTCCTGCGAGAAGAATGCGTCGGCGACTTGGGGGATCAGATCTCAAAAAACTCTCGGAAAATCAGGCCTCCATCGGTTCGACACGGGCACGAGAGCGGCTCGCTGCGAAGTCTGCTGTATGGACTTGCTGCTGTCGGCATAGTTTCTGCATTGAAGGCTGCTACGTCCGGCGGCAAGCGCAATGGTTTGTTAGAAACAGCCGCCCGATGCCAACCCCATTGGCCGCAGTGCCCTGTCCAGGGCTTCGTGTCTCGTACCGGATAGAAGTGGCTCGCACGAGTTCTCCCGATTTCGTGCTCTTCGCTGCCCGTGAACGCGTACGCGACCTCGAGGAATGGATGGGAGCAGAAGTGTGATTGCGGTTCCTGCCTCGTCGTCAAGCACGGTGCTCTTAAGAAAACGACCTGACACAACACCGCCGATGCCCACCCTGTGAGAAAACGTCGCGTTGCGCCTTGTGCCGCGCGATCTTGAACCACAGGAACGCTTGAAATACGCGCCTCGCAAATGACGAGCGGGCGTCCATTTCAAGTCGGCTGAGGCGGCTCCCCAAAATTTGACTGGTCGCTCATCACTTTAGCGCAATGCAAATAGAAGATGCCCGCCTGGGTCAGCAACGGAACCGCGAGTCAGGAAAAACGGTCAGTCGTGTCGATCGAAAAGGATTGTTAAGCCATGGATCGTAGTCAGGAATGTTCAAGTCGGCAGAACGCGACATCGAGCATTCGGTCTCGGAAGTGTGAAACTGTCTCTGCAAGCGCATCAGTCTTCCCAAGCGTCGCGGTTCATCGACTCATCAGGTTTGGGCAGCGTCGCGGTTTCTTTCTGACAGAACTGCTCATTGGCCTTCTCTTCCCGTGCCTGGTGATCGTGCTCTGTCTGGCTGCGATTGCCGTTCTGGCGGTGCCGTTGGGTGGCTGGGACAAGGCCGACGATAGCTTCGGCCCAATGGCTGCACCCGAGAAGAAACCCTCCTGTCACTCGCCACCGCATTCCGCCGGTTGGTCGATTGATGGTCGAATACTGGTGGCATCTGCTCCGTACCAGGATGTCGTGGTGATGGATCCCCTTTCGGGATATCACATCGCAACTTTCCCCCAGCATGGAACTCTGGCCGGTCGGGTGGACATAACGGCTGATGGCTCGATGATCGCGATGTTCTTTACGGATGGCTCGTTCTGGGTGTCACAGGGCCCGCTCTCGCAAGGACAGTCCGTCAAGATTGGCCAAGTGGACAATGTCACCGACCGGTTGCGGGGCAGTGTCTCGGCCGACGGCGAGTTGATCGCCTGGGCTCACACTGCTGGCGAGATCGAAGTCTACCGGCAACAGTCGGACGGCGCGGCATTACCTTTTGCACATGCCATCACGCTGCCGTTGGCGGGTGCAGAGTTGTTCGATGCCCGTTTGTCTTCCAATCACGCGTTTCTGGCCGTTTCCACGACGCACGGCGAACTAATTGTCTGGGACATGGACGAGACGTTACAGACCGGTCGGGGTGTCGAGCACTTTCGAATGGAACTCTCGCCGCACAAGTACACCGGCCTGGCGTTTTCGCCCGATGCCACACTTCTGGCTGCCGGCGATTCGACGGGTGAACTCTCGGTCGTCGATCTGGCCGGCAAAGAGGTGGCGGAGCAGATGACACTCGATACGCGGCATTTTCACGCTCTCTCGTTCTCGCCGGACAACAACCTGATTCTGGTCGGCGGGCACGATTCGTGTGTGGCGGTTTGCGACTGGCAGACTGGTCTCGTCACCGAAGAACTGGTCGGCCACGAATCGGACGTCACTTCCGTCCATGTCAGCCACAACGGGCGGACACTGTACTCGGCGAGTTGGGACGGAAGCTGCCGTGTTTGGCTCCTCGCCGGCGCAACGGCCTTGGCTCGGCATGCGATCTGGCCGGATAACAGCTTCGGGATGACCGGACTCCGCGACAATGTGGCGGCTGTCGACTTGCTGGATGGGCCAAGTCTGCCTGCGCTGGAGCCCGCTGCCGGAATCGGCAAACCGGAGTGATCCTCGCGGATGACGGCTTGTTCATCGGGCAGAACCGACTTAGTATCAACGCAACTTTCGGCGAATTCGTTCCACCGCGTGGCTCCACCGGCGGGCGATTCCAACCCGGCAATCCTGCTTTGGGGTGCGAGTGATGCGGCAACAAGTCGGTTCGGCGATATCCATTGCCTCGTGGGTGGTGTGTTCCGGTGTCCTGGTTGGCTGCGGCGGAGGGAAGGACTCGTGGGAGGAGGCTCGGCCGGAAACGTACCCGGTTTCCGGCGTCGTTACGTTCAACGGCGAACCGCTCACCGAGGCCATGATCCTCTTCCAGTCAAACAGCGATCCACCGCAGGGCGCCGTCGGTCGCACGGATAAGAACGGTCGATACCGTCTGCGCACGTTCGAAGAGGGAGACGGTGCCGTCGCGGGCACTCATTCGGTACTGATTCTGAAGCAGGAGAGCCCAACCCCTTCCGAGGCCGACCCGCGGGACTCCAAGACGCCGCCGCCTGCTCGCTCACTCATTCCGGAACGCTACAGCCAGTTCGAAACGTCCGGCTTGACGGTCGAGGTGACTGAAGACGGTGCCGAGGCCGACTTCGATCTGACACCTTAGTCCGCATTGCGGACAATTGTGGCGGCGTTTGAACGCCGAATGATCTGCAAATCAGGCAGATGACGCCGCCAGAAGCCGC
>CALJUK010000994.1 GCA_937975745.1 uncultured Planctomycetaceae bacterium
CGACTCGACTTCGACGAAAGAGTCGCCTTCTCAAGACAGTTAGGCTTCCCCCCGGTACTCGCTGTAGGGAATGCCAAATGTCTCCGCGACCGCCCGGTTGGTCACCTTTCTCTGGTGCATGTTGATCGCTGACCGCAGTCCGGGATCTTTCTCGGCGGCGGCTGGCAGACCGAGCCTGGCGATCCGCAGGGCATGCGGCAGTGTGACGTTGCAGAGTGCATAGGTGCTCGTACGGCCGACAGCCCCCGGCATGTTGGTCACGCAGTAATGCACGATGCCATCGACAACATACGTCGGATCCGAATGCGTTGTTGGGCGGGACGTCTCGATGCAACCTCCCTGATCGACCGCCACATCGATCACGACGGCCCCCGGTTTCATCAGGCGGAGGTCTTCGTGAGTGACCAACACCGGCGCTCGGGCTCCGGGGATCAGCACCGCCCCAATCACCAGATCGGCCCGAATCAGTTGCTCGCGAATATTGTGCCGGTCGCTGAAAAGCGTATTCACATTCGGCGGCATGATGTCTTCCAGGTAGCGCAGTCGATCGACGTTGATGTCGACACTCACCACATCCGCCTGGAAGCCGGCAGCAATCTGGGCCGCGTTCTTTCCGACGACGCCTCCCCCGAGAATCGTAATGTGGGCGGGGGGAACTCCGGGGACACCGCCGAGCAGAATACCCCGTCCGAGTTGTGGGCGCTCAAGATACTTGGCCCCTTCCTGGACACTCATCCGGCCGGCGACTTCGCTCATCGGAGTCAAACAGGGAAGGCCCCCTCCGGGACCTTCCAACGTTTCGTAGGCGATCGCCGTGATCCCCGTGTCGAGCACATTCCGCGTAAGCTGTTCGTCCGCTGCAAAATGAAAGTACGTGAACAGCATCTGTCCGGGACGAAGTTTGGGCCATTCGCTGGACTGCGGTTCCTTCACTTTGATGACCAATTCAGCCCGGGCGAAGATCTCGTCGGCCGTCTCGACAATGGTGGCGCCGTTTTCGGCGTAAACTTCGTCCGGGAGGCCGCTTCCCAGACCGGCCCCTTTTTCGATCAGAACCTGATGGCCGGCCCGTGTCAGCTCTTCGGCTCCAACGGGAAGCAACGCCACGCGATACTCATCCTGCTTGATTTCCCGAGGGACGCCGACAATCATGCCTTTAAGCCTTTCCAACAGGTCGTAAAAATCCACTTCCGCCGTGATCTCGCATAATCATGGCAAATCGAAATCCCAAGGCAAGATCTCCGCGTTGTCCGAACGGATTGTTTTCGGATTGTGAAACCGAAGTCCCGCGGCCAACGGGCCGCGGCGTTGTGGATTCCAAGTGAATGATAAAGCCTCCCGAGGCATCAGGGTCCTAAATTGAGAGCACCGTACGTAGAGTTCGACGACCAGGCCAGGACGACGGCCGCCCGCCTGATCGAGCTGGCGTTCGCCGAAGACTTCGGCGACGAAGGAGATTTGACATCCCGTTGGCTGATTCCCCCGACAGCCGAGGGAACAATCGATGTGGTCGCCCGCCAAACTGGCGTCATCAGCGGACAGCCCGTGGCTGAGATGGTCTTCGCGGCGATCGACCGTCCGGCAACCTGGGAAGTCATCATCCCCGACGGAGAAGCGGTTCGGCCGGGAGACATCATCGCCCGAGTCTCGGGTCCGGTGCGTTCGCTGCTGGGAGGCGAACGGACGGCTCTTAACTTTCTGGGGCATCTTTCCGGCGTGGCCACACTGACGCAGCAATTTGTGGGCGCGGTCGCCGGGACGTCGGCTCAGATTCTGGACACCCGGAAGACAACACCCGGCTGGAGGAGACTGGAAAAGTACGCGGTCCGTTGCGGTGGAGGAGTCAATCACCGTATGGGACTGTTCGACGCCTGCATGGTCAAAGACAATCATCTGTCGGCATGGCAGGCAGAGCACCGCAGTACATCCATCGCCGAAGCCGTCCGGGAACTTCGCAAAGAGATCACCGCCTCGGGCATGGTGGCAGGAGATGGCCGTCCCCCGGCGATCATTGTCGAGACTGATCACCCGGGACGGCTGTCTGGAGTCCTTCCGTCGTTCCCGGACATTGTCCTACTGGACAATATGTCCAGCTACCAACTTGCTGCAGCTGTCTCCCTGCGAAACGAAGCAGCCCCGTCCGTGCTCCTCGAGGCCAGTGGGGGCATTACGTTGGACAACGTCGGCGAAGTGGCGAGAACGGGAGTCGACCGCATCAGTATCGGAGCTCTCACCCATTCGGCGGTTGGCCTGGATATCGGGTTCGACTGGTCGATCCTCACGCGTCTGTGAGGCATGCTTGTGCAACGGCTTCGCCTTCCAGTAGGCTCGTTCCTGAGACATACTCCTCGTCCGATTGATTGAGCGATTTGAATTGGCCCCCTTGAATTGGCACTGTCCGCATGGCTTCACGCAAAAAGCCCCGGCGTCCGTCACCCGATAGCGGGCCCGCCGCGCGCCCAACGGAACCCAAGCGGACACCTTCCGCTGGAGAGTCCGTCGCAACCGCAGGCACCACACCGCATTGGAAGCTGGGTATCGCGAGTGTATGGCTGGTTGGATTATGCCTCTCATGCTAGACCTTCACTCTA
>CALJUK010000995.1 GCA_937975745.1 uncultured Planctomycetaceae bacterium
CTCCGCGAACTGCACGCCGAACGTCAACTCGGCGTCATGCCCCCCCTTTCGGATGAACCAGGAGACACGAGTTCTCAATGCCCAGAACCGAAGAGACATATACGCAGTTTGCGGACGAACTCCGCGAACTGGCTGTGCTGGAATCGTGTGCGAGTCTGCTTGGCTGGGACGAACAGACTTATCTTCCGACCGGTGGCGGACGGCATCGCGCTGACCAGCTGAAACTGATGGCCGGGTTGATTTACGACCGCCGCACTTCCTCCCGACTGGGAGACTTGATCGCCAGTTTAGAACAGTCCGGCGACCTGGGACCCGACGACAGTCCCATGGCCGTCAATGTGCGTGAAGCCCGCCGCGACTACGACCTGGCCACCAAGCTTCCCCGCCGACTGGTGGAAGCACTCAGCGAGGCGACGTCGCTCGGCCAGCAAGCTTGGGTCCAGGCGCGGAAGGCCTCTGACTTCTCGGCGTTTCTCCCCTGGTTGTCTCAGATTATCACGCTCAAGCGAGAGGAAGCGGGCGCGCTCGGTTATGGTGACGGCGTCCCCTACGATGCGCTGCTGGACCAATACGAACCGGGCGCAACGACACAGTGGATCAAAGATCGATTCGAACCACTGCGTGACGAACTTGTTCCCTTTGTGCAGGCCATCCACGATGCGCCGCACCCTCCCGATGCAAGCCTGCTGGAACGCTCTTATCCGGTGGCCGCTCAGCAGCAGTTTGTCACCCAGGCTGCGCAGGCCATCGGGTTCAACTTCGACCGCGGACGACTGGACGTGACGACGCATCCGTTCTGCAGCGGCATCGGTCCCGGCGACTGCCGGCTGACGACCCGCTACAACGAACGATTCTTCAACAGCGGCCTGTTCAGTGTCCTGCATGAAGCCGGACATGGCATCTACGAACAGGGACTCGAGCCGAAATCGTTCGGACTGGCAATGGGCCAGACCGTCTCGCTGGGAATTCACGAATCGCAATCGCTGATGTGGGAGAACTACGTCGGGCGGGGAAGGCCGTTCTGGGATCACTTCTACCCGCTGGCCCAGGCCGCGTTCCCCGAAGCGCTCGCAAATGTTCCGTTTGAAGACTTCTACCGGGCCATCAACCACGTCAAACCGTCGTTCATTCGCGTTGAGGCGGACAACGTCACCTACCCGTTGCACATCATGCTCCGTTTCGAAATCGAACAGCAGTTGATCGCTGGCGCACTCTCCCCCGAAGACGTTCCCGGTCTGTGGAACGAATTGTCAAAGAGTTACCTCGGCATCACACCACCCGACGATGCGCGCGGTTGCCTGCAGGACATTCACTGGTCGGCCGGCTTGATCGGCTACTTTCCGACGTACGCTCTTGGGCATATGTATGCGGCTCAGTTGTTCGCAACGGTCCGGCAACAGCAGGGAGACCTGGACGAACAGTTCGCTCGCGGAGAATTCAGCGCTCTGAAACAATGGTTAAACCAAGAGGTGCACCAGCGGGGCAAACAATACACCGCAGAGAGACTCGTCGAGGTGGTCACGGGCAAACCCCTCTCGCATCGCGATTTGATTCAACACTTGCATACACGGTTCGGCCCGGTCTACGGACTCGACTGAATGCCCGACCGATTACAGCTATTCCGTCAGGACAGTTATTCCGTCAGGACAGTCGATGTCAGAAAACGAAACGAAGCAGCCCGGCAGGAAGTCTTCGCAGGACCTTACGTTTGCGATCGGCGCGATGATTCTGGTCACGCTGGTTTTCGCATTGTGGGTCCGCAGCAATGTTGACCCACCCGCAGGCGGTGGTGGCAACGACAGCGGCGCGTTCGGCCTTCCCCCCGGTGTCGTTGCACCCGCAATTACCGGTGAAGGCTGGATCAACGGTCCCCCGCCGACAGCCGAACAACTCGCGGGACACGTCGTCGTCGTCGATGCGTGGGCCACATGGTGTGGCTACTGCCGCCAGGAAGTCCCCATGCTCAAGGCCCTCTACGAGAAATACAAAACCCAGGGAGTCATCTTCGTCGGGTTCACTTCAGAAGAGAGCAACCAACTGGCGGAGATTGACCAATACGTCAATGGGCAGGACATCCCCTGGCCCAATGCGTACGGTGCCGTAGGCTCGATGATCGCGTACGGCCCACAAGGGATTCCCGCGTATTGGGTCATCGGTGCGGACGGTGTTATCGTCTGGAACCGGGAGTCCGAAGTGACCCTGGAACCCGGCATCAAACCCACCTTGTCCCGAGGCACCACTA
>CALJUK010000996.1 GCA_937975745.1 uncultured Planctomycetaceae bacterium
GCAGTCGTGCGGATGAGATCTCGTCGATCCCTCGCTCGACGACGTCCTGATACTGCGGATAAGGCAGATAGACGACTTTGACGAGATAGTTACCCGAGCGGACCTGCTCGAAGTCCTCGTTGGTGAAGACCAACGGAACCGAAGAGTGTGCGAGAAACTCAGCCGTCTTGCTGTTGGTCGGGACGACTTCCAGAGTCGGATAAAGCTCAAGCTCAGGATGATTCTTAATGTTACTCAGCTTCAGTCGATACTTGGACGCTTGCAGAAAGTTGTAGCGAGCCGGGACGGTCAGCGTCTGATCGCTGAACTTCGGCTTGCCATCGGCTCCACGGACGTACCAGGAAATTCGCATTCCGTTGGCGTCATCGCCGGAGAAGCGAACCGAGGTGCGCTTCGCCTTGAAAGTGGCACCACTCCCACCCGTCAACATGCCGACACCGGCGACGGCACCGGGGGCGCCACTGCCCAGAGGGGCGACCGGCTGCGGAAGTGTCGAACGACCGGGGCCACCCGCGATCGGAAGAATGCCACTGGGCGGAGCTGTCGCGCCCGGAGGCAGAGCAAGACCGGCCGGTGAGGTCATCGAGGCTTGCAGAATGTTTCCACTCGGCAGACCGGCACGGGCGCGATCTTCTTTCATCGTCAACTGTTGAACGATGTCCGGCGGCAAAGACTTCGCAAACGTTGCACGGGCAAATGCTTCGCCAGCGTTTCGAGCAGTCTCAGGTGCGCCACCTCGCATCGGAATCGGCTGACCGTACGGCCCGACGACATTGGCCATCGCGACCGGCTTGTGGACGTGATTTCCATGCACGCCCGGAAAGCCTCGATCCTGATGAATGTTTCCTTCGTAGGTTCCGGGACTGGTTGAGACGCACCCACTCAGGGTGGCCAACAGTAGCAGTCCGCCCAGCGTTTTTTTCATCGCTTCTCCCTCATCCTCTGTTGGATCACCCCAGAGAGCGCTCCCCAATATACGAATTGATTCTCTTTCCCTATTGTCGGATCAGGCAGGACCGGAACTTTCGTCAAATTCGTATTGCATCGCACAATCCCAAATCGTTGTCGAGCGTTGACCGGAACTGCACAATGAGAGCAGACCGCAAAAATGAGGTAAGACAGATGAGCGAGCAAACCATTGCCCACTTCATTCAGGGCCAGTTCTCCACGAACGACGATCGAATTCCGGTCGTCGAGCCCGCCACCGGGCAGAGCTACGCCAACGTCGCCGACGGGACCGCCGACGATGTGCAGAAAGCCGTCGAGGCCGCGAAAGCCGCGTTTCCGTCGTGGTCGCGACTCCCCGCTTCGGAGCGATCCCGTTTACTACTTCGGATCGCTGATCGCATTGAGGAGAATCTGGAGGAACTGGCACAATTGGAGAGTCGCGACACCGGCAAGCCGATTCGACTCGCTCGCATGGTCGATATTCCCCGGGCGGCGGCGAACTTTCGATTCTTCGCAACGGCGATTCTGCACGCCGAGAGTGAGTCGTATGAGACGGATCAACTTGCCCTGAACTATGTGACGCGACATCCGAGAGGCGTCGCGGGATTGATCTCGCCGTGGAATCTGCCTCTGTATCTGCTCTCGTGGAAGATTGCGCCCGCTCTCGCCTCGGGATGCACCGCCGTGGCTAAGCCGTCAGAGGAGACCCCGCGAACGGCGATGCGGTTGGCGGAGATTTGTCAGGAGATTGACCTTCCTGCGGGAGCGTTGAACATCGTTCACGGTCGCGGTGCAGTCGTCGGTCGCGCTC
>CALJUK010000997.1 GCA_937975745.1 uncultured Planctomycetaceae bacterium
CACAATTGAGTCCAGATCAGGCCATGCTTATAGATGCGTGTGCGGGGATTGTGCCGTGCCTCCACGAGGTGGCTCGCCTGCTTGAGGCCATTGATGCGACAGTGGTCCCGCGAAACACCCCCGTGCTGAGATACTTCTTCCCCGAGACCTTCGGAAGTCATTGCGCCCGTTGGGGCACTCGATTCAACGAGATCTTGACGGAGTTGCCGCTGGACGAATTCGGGCGAAGAATACGTCTCCACCCGACGGAACTACCGTATCCCAGAAGTGGAGGCCCCCAACATTTCATCACACTCGTTGTCGTTAATGGTAAAATCTTGGCGGTAGACAACGGGGCATTCGGAGGCGCCGACCATATTTTTGATCCGATTACCATTGTTGGAGACACCTCGCTGCCATTGGAGACGCGTCAAGCTATCGCGGACGCATTGAATGGACTCCAACCGGGGCTTGTTGCTGTGGAGCCAACGGCATGAATTGGACGGATAACGAATCTCGTAGCCGCACGCTTTTGCTAAAACGAATCCTTCGCATTCCACTCCGCGCGGCACTCCTCTTGTCTTTAATTTCATACCTGGTCTTGAGCGTCGAGAACATCCCTTCGCCGGCCTATCCTGAGGGAAACCTAATTGGACTTATCTATGATTCGGCTGTACTCTTCCTCGTGCTGACAGGCATGGTCGGCGTTGTCGCTCTATTGCACTACGTTATTCGCTCAAGACGTCGTCCAAAGCGGACGAGTGAGGAACCAACCGATCCAGATACCTCGAAACGAAGTGACGCGTACCGTTGACCGCCCCAAGCTCAGTATTAGGCGCTGGAAGCGGTGGGGCCGTCGCAGCACCGGGATTCTTGGCACCGGCAGTTGGAGGAACATTCCCTGGGCCGGGAACTTCGCTTTCGGACGCGCTGAATCGCCTTTCGGAGGCGGACCGCTTCATGGTTCGACCCCGACCAACGCTCAATACGGACAGGCGTTGCAGCGGGCATTAGAAGCGGGTGGACTGTCTCCCGCCGACGCTGCTGACTTGGCCGCACAAGCCGCTCGGCAACGGGCAGCTTACGGGATTCTCGAATCTGCTCCCGTTCCCAACATTCCCGGAAGGCTTCCGCAACGACGACCATGAGGGACAATATGCAACCACAAACCGCAGCCACGCTTGAGCAATTGGAGAAGGCCGATTGGTTTACCAACGTTGGCACATTTGGCGGTATCCAAGATCGAAGCAATGTCATCTTGGTGCGGTCATTGCGGTAAGCTATCGACCGCTGCAGTTCGGTGGATTGGGAAAGCTTGTGTCTCGAAGCTGCCAACCAATATCGGCAGCGGTTGCTGGAACGCTCGCCAGAGCGATTCAACCAGTGGAATGACATCGTGGCATCGTTGAAGCCGACAACGGAGCCACTTGTTCGGCGGAAGATCGAAGCCGTGGTGCGTGAACACGATCTTCCCAAGGTCTTTGAGGATACGGTCCAGTGGGACATCCTCCACGTTTGCTTGGAAGCGGAATATGCCGACGTGTACCAGCCGGGGTTCTACGCCAGTCAAGCCTACTGGTATGTCAAAGGGCATTTTCCGTGCGGGTGGGAAGGCGACTTTCCGAACGGAACGCTTATCGTTTTCTGATTGGCTTCGGCGTCGCGGGAGCGACGCCGATCTTTGCCACCGCTTTCGGCTTGAACGGTTGCAGTTTGGTCAGCTTGAACGGCTTCACGGTCGGCGCGGCCGAGTTCGGGGCCGTTGGCTTCTTGCTCAAGCTCTTGTTGACGGCGGCATCCTTCGGCAACGGGTTCATCTTCGACAGCCCGATGACGGCGTTCTTGTCATTGAGCCACAAGCCTTCGCATTGCCGCCGCTGTCGCTCTGCCAGCCATTCGTGAAACGTCTTCATGCCAGTATCTACGCCGCTACGGTGTTCTTTCTACCGCCCTCAGCCTTCATCCTCCCTCATCGGTCGGCGGCTTCGGTTGCTTCCCGTGCGTGCGTGAGCGGCTGCAGTGGGCATCAAGTTCCAGTAGGTCAGGCATTGCCTGTCGGCAATCTGGTCATGAGCGGGGTGAAGCTATGAGAGAGTAGGCCGAGGCGGTTGGTGGTGTTCTTTCAAGCGTGGTAAACGTGTGGAGTGCTTACTTCCCGTTTCCACAAGAGGGTGCGTTACTGTGCTGTTTGCCGGCTGCGATCCGTGATTGCACTTCTTCCAACAGAGCGTTCCAGCGATCGTTTCGCGGAATCGAGTCCAGGACTCTGGCGGCCGATTTCTGGTCGCCCGCGTCAACCAGCCTGACGACGAGATCCAATTGCTCAATCACAGCAGCATACTCTGCGTCACTCAACAGCTCTGAAGCCAGCATGTGCTCGCTGTCCCACGCGAAGGCGGTCCGATACCAACGCAGTGCTTCTGCGGCCGACTCGGCCACATAGCCACGGATGATGTAATGCTCGGCAATCGATCCCCGCATCGGCTGCGAGCGATCGGTAAGCCGAGATTGAGAGCTGATCTGGTCGACAACAGATGCCAGCCGGGCCGCTTCGATTGATGCCTCATTCTGACGGCCGTCGTTCAGTAATTTGATGCAGTTCTTGTTGCAAGCGGAAACACGCTGCAAGAGTTCTGCGGGGTCGGCATTCAGAATTCCGGCATCATTCATCGGCGTTCTCCCGGTGCCAAACGGTGGAAGCGGACGTTTTCTCAGATTGGTTGTTGGAATTGAATCCACGTTCTGTACAATACTGGACAGACGTGCGATTGAGAAGTGGGTGTCTACTGGAATTGTTCTGCCCAAGAGGAGTTGATCTGCGATGTCGCTGGATCTCGAAAACGGCAGACTGCACACGCGTTTGGTTGAGCGTGCCGAGAAACGATCGGGCGGTACGTTGCGATCGGTGGATCTCTTGGCCGCTGCCATTGATAGTGATCACACAGCTTTCCGGCAAGCATTTGCGGAGTTTCTCGCTCCCGGAGTTACGGTAGCTCGGGTTCGCGCGCTGATTGACTTGTATTGGCCGGCTTGCATCTCGGAGTTTTCCGGACGACTCGCACAGAAATCACCCTCCACGTGTGACTTGTCGGAAGCATTGGATTGTGTGAAGCAGGACGACGACGTAGACGCCTGTCGTACCTCTCTTGAAATGCTGATTCGGTTAATCGGCAAATCAGCGGCAAGTGACTTGGGCCTAGTCCTACCCAGCACGGTGACCATTCCGCCGAAAGTGCGTCCAGTCGATCCTCGTCGACCGCTTCCTCCCGGTCTGGATCTGTCCGGCGTGAAGCATGCGGGGTCGATGGCCGCTACGAGCCAGCCCATGCCAGAAACGGAGATGTCCGCATACGGCATCGGGATCGAGCGAGTTGGGCCCTCTCAGAGGCCGCACTCTGTTAATCCTGCGGGTTGGGCGGGGTGCTACGAGGCGGTCGCTCGCACGCTGTATAGTACAACGAAACGGCACGCGATCGTGACGGGGGAGCGAGGAGTCGGCAAGTCACACTTCATGCGCTCGTTTGCCGAGTCCGAAGCGAGAAAGTATGCCTTTTTGCAGGATGCAGATTTTTATTGGATCGACTGCGACGATGCCGACACTGGCCAATCGCTCCAGGTCTTGGACAACCTTGGTCGACAAACGATTGCAGGCCGTCGTTGTGTTCTTTGCATCGATAATCTGGCACGGCTTCTTCAGGATGAACAGCGAGGACCGCTCGGTCGTCCGCTCTTTTCACAATTGAAGCGACGCGGATGGCTGATGATCGGAACACTTTCGCTGCCGGACTTTCGTGAGTGCATTGCATCGGATGCCTCTCTTCTTCGAAATGTTCGCTGTATTGAAGTGCCTGAGCCAAGCGAATCCGAGATAGAAGAGATTGTCGCTGCGGTGGCACGCGATTTGGAAGCAAGCCAAGGAATCAAGTTTGACTCTGATGCGTTGCGTACGGCGTTGCAACTCAGCCAGTCCTACGTTTTCGACGAGCAGCGTCCCGGCAGTGCCTTGCGACTGCTTCGAGAAGCTTGCGACGAAGCGGCCTTTGAGACAGATTTCGGCAGCCGCGATGAGAGGATCGTGCGCGCGGCCGATATCGCCCGTGTTGTCAGCCGCGAGACGAGTATTCCAGCAGCGACGTTGGAGGGAGCATCTCCCACAATCGACTTCCAGACGACGTTAGCGCGTTCGGTCATGGGGCAACTGAAGGCAATACAAACGGTTGCCTATGAGCTGCGGGCGATCCAAGCGGGTCTCACCGAGCCCGATCGGCCCGCATCAGTCATGTTGTTTGCAGGCATGACTGGGGTCGGCAAGACGGAACTGGCCAAGCAGATTGCGAAGATCTACTCTCCCACACGATCCCTGCACACTTACTCAATGGGGAACTTCACGGAGCCGCACAGCGTCTCCGGGATCATCGGAGTTCCTCCAGGCTACGTTGGTCACGAACACGGTGGCCGCCTCATCAATGAACTGAATGCCGACCCTTACTCTGTCTTCCTGCTGGATGAAGCGGAAAAGGCTCATCCCAACGTCTGGAAGCCGTTCCTCAATCTCTTTGATGAAGGCTGGATTGTCGACCAGCGCGGTGTCAAAGCCCGGGCGGATCGCGCGATCTTTATCCTCACGACGAATGCCGGGGATCGCACTGTTGCACAACTGGTCCGGACCGGAAAACCGGAGAACGAAATCGCCGACGCAGTCAAGAACGCCCTGGAACGTGTGCGTCCGGAGCGGGGAGCGCAACCGGTATTCACCGCACATTTCTTGGCAAGAATCAAACAGATTGTCGTGTTTCGACCGCTTGACGAAGAGGCGATGGAAGGGATCTGCCAACTTCAACTCGATCGGCTTTCTGCACTGTGGTTGCAACGGCGCGGAATAGAGGTCCAGGTCGACAACGCAGTTGTTGAACTGATTGCTGCACGAGCACATCGCGTCAACGAGAAGTCGGGAGGCAAAGAAGGCGGCCGGATCGTTCGCAAGTTGATCGCAGAGGTCGTCGAACGCCCACTGTACGACGGGCACATTGGCTCAACACACACTGATTCGAATGTACTTCGGATCGGCTTGAGTCACGCCGGAGGTTTAAGAAACTGCGAAGGCCTATCAGATGATGAGTTGCTGGCACGCGTGACTTTCCGGGATGTTGTGATTTAGCCAACCGCCACATAGGAAGGAGAGCACATGGGACCTGTTCAGAATCCAACTGGATGTTGTCCTACCGTGGAGACAGACTGCTGCGCCATGGAGGTTCCCGCAACTCTCTTTGCGACATTTTCCAATCTGGTCAACTGCAGCGGGTTCAATAACCAGTCAATTCCTCTGTCCTATGACGATGCGTCACAGAAGTGGAAGGGGACTGGGGAGTTCTGTGACTCAACGTTCGATCTGGAATTCTGGTGCAATGGGACTTCAGTCTCCGATCTGACATTGGCACACACTTCGACAAATTGTGGAAAGTTCTCAACGTCACCGCAAACTGCCGGCTCTGGGTCGAGTTGCGATCCGCTGAGTGCGCTGTTCGCGATGGGACAAGTTGATGGTTGCCCATGTTGTTCTGGCGGACCTGTCCAGGACTTTCGCGTCACGATCACCGAATGAGGATCCCGCAACGAACACCGCACTGCACGGTCGATCCGTCGGCACTCCAATCGTGATCTAGAGTTTGAATTGATAGCTTGCCAGCGAGGTTTTGAATGCCACCGAACCAAAATCCGACTGATTGTTGTTTGGGTGAGTGCTGTGCAAGTCTGCCAAACGAACTGACAGCAACCGTTGGGGGCGAATGTGTCTCGCCGCCAGAAGATGTCACGCTCACGAATTCAGGCGGTTCCGGTGGACCATGGGAAGGCTACGCTCAAGGGGCATTTCTGATCTCTCTGACATGTTCCAACGGTGTCTACCGTCTCTACTCCTCTGAGACCGGCACAATGCCATCACAGGAATGTTTTAACTGGAAGGACTTTTATCCCGGCAGCTACGACTGCGATGCGTTTCATCTTTCGGCATCGATTGACTATCTCGGGGGCGGCAACTGTCCCTGCGACAACATCACGGTGGATATCACTCTGTAGGGAGGCAGGTTGGGCACCGAAAGTTTGACTTCCCTCGTAGAAACCAGGTCCAGGCGAGAGAACGGCTCCGCCGCTTGACGCTCCGGCAGAGTCGGGATGCAACAACCCCCGTGCCATTGTCGCACCGCCGGTCCCGGAGCCGGCAGAACTCGGATGCAACAACCCCGGCGCTTGGACCGCACCGCCCTGCAGCCCACTGGGATCGGTCTGATTGACGGGGTCGTTTTCGACGTATCGGTAGAGGTTGGGGTCGCCGGCCTCCAGGCCGAGCGGGTCCTGCTGCAAAAACCGGGCGATGTTGGCCTGGTATTCTCTCCGACGCAGATTGTACCGCGCCGTCCCCGGATCAAGATAGTACCCCTCACGGCCAATCCACTGGTACGGGTTCTCGGTGCTGCCGGTGCTGCTCTCCACCTCCCCAAAGGCCGAGTAGACGTAGTCGTCCGTCACCAGGCGCCGCTATCATTCGCCAGTTGCACGAGACTTGCGGAATTCGTCAACGAACCCCTCGCTCCAGTGGTCATGATCAAGCTCATAGGCGTCAATGAAGAATTGAGACGGGCTATCCGAGAATCCAGGTTTACAGTTTAGACGTCGGATGGCTTCCTTGGCGTATTTCTCCTCGGAATAGACTCCTATCATCTTAACATTTTCAATTCCGTTTGGATGCACATTGACGTGTTGTAAAACAAACACTTTCATTGGACGTCCTCTGATCATGGATTTTGGAATCCGCGATCACCCCATTTTCTAAGTTGATTGTACTCAGACCCCGGCCCCTTCCTATAGTTTCCGGCGCCGTACTTCTCATCCAGCAGACGCTTCGCGAATTCGTTTCCGCTCTCACCGACGTAAGGCGCCTCGCCTTCCGCCCAACTCGGCCGATCATTCGCAGCCTCTTTTCCGCTTTGGCCGGATTTTCGGCGTTTTCTCCGCCTATCTTGTTCGCCTTCTTCGACGGAAAACAGCCATTCGAAGCATACATATGCCGTGGTCCCAACCGCCACAACGATGAGGATCGCCTCGCCGAACGGTGACGGCTCCATAAGGGCGGTCCCAACTGCGGCTCCACCACGTCCCATGGAAACACCGCCGAGCAACCCAACAGATGCTACAGAAGTCGTCGTTTGGCCTTGTGAGCAATCCGAGACAACCACACACGAGTCACCCCCCGTAGCGACTGAGTTGTCTGTCACCCATTCGAAGTTGAACGGGCCAATGGGCTGGGAAGTGCAGCCTCCCGCATGACATTGAATTGTACTCTGATGGACAAATCCCGGTCCTGCACTCAGATGTAAGAATCCAGGCGCAGCAACTGGTCCGCCACTTGCCGCTCCACCAGAATTTGGTGCTAAGAACCCCGGTGCCATTGTCGCCCCACCGGTTCCGGATCCGGCAGAATTCGGATGCAAGAACCCGGGGGCGATTGTTGGTCCGGTGTTTCCGGATCCGGCGGAGTTGGGATGCAGAAAACCGGGCGCTTGAACGGCACCCGTGCCACTCCCTTCCCAGGGGATGACACTCGGCCGAACCGCGTTTCCAAATCCCTGCAGTCCACTCGGATCCGTCTGATTGACGGGATCGTTTTCCACATACCGGTAGAGGTTGCCGTCATCGGCGTCTGACCCCAGCGGGTCCTGCTGCAAAAACCGGGCGATGTTGGCCTGGTATTCCCGCCGACGCAGATTGTACCGCGCCGTCCCCGGATCAAGATAGTACCCTTCACGCCCGATCCACTGGTACGGGTTCTCGGTGCTGCCGGTGCTGCTTTCCACCTCGCCAAAGGCCGTGTAGACGTACTCGTCCGTCACCACGCCCGTCTCGTCCGTCAACTGGATCGTCGATCCCACTGCATCAAACTGGTAAAAGCTGCTGGCCGAGTCCCGCTGCTGGCTGACCAGAGTCCCGTAACGGCTCGCCTGCGGAGCCACCGTATAGACCGCCTCCACCACCAGGGAGTCGTCCGTCTCCTGCAGCACGTTCTGATCGTCCCACAGATACTTGGTGATGGTCGATCCGTCGTCCCGTTGCACCCGCCTGTTGTGTCGTTGCCACACAGCGACACTATTTGGAATCCTCCTCTCTATTCTCCCAACAAGTTACGGTGACGTCCTCAGCAAACGACGAAAGCGATGCAAGGCACGACGCACTAAGGTCAAATGTGTAGCCCAGGTCCCAGATGGTGATTTTTACGTAAAACTGCGGGTCGGCAATCATTCGAGCGATGGCGGATTTCGCTGGAGTCAACGCCTCGATCAAGAATTGTGCGTGTTCTTCAACATTGTTGGAATGCAACGACTCTGACGTGCAAAAATGCCATACTCCAAAAGGTCGGACGCGGTCGACTGTGACAATGTCGGGCCCCCGTTTTTGGCGGCCAACATATGGATCGCCCTTTTCGAACCCCGATGTTGCCTTGACACCAAGCAGAGAAGAAACGTGTTCGAGGTCAAGCGAATCGCTACGAATGCAGAGATCGATTCCCGTTGCAATTGGTTTGATTCGGCTGGAAGTCGTAGTCATGTCGGAAGCTCGCTGCCTAAAACAGATAGTCGAAGAGGTTGCCGAGCAAATCACCTGTGTTCGAGTCGAGAACATCGCCGTTGTCCAATATCTTGTGTCCGTGATGACTTGCGCCCTGTCCCAAGTCGCGTTTCAGGGCTTCCATTGCACGTTTCGCTTCGTCCTGAGTCAGCCCCAGCGCCTTACGAGTGCGGTTCGTAATCGTGTGACCGCCGGTTTGAAGGACTTTCGGGTCCGGTACTTGTGCCGAGCCAATGGATCGAGGACCGTATGCTCCCTTGTTTGGAACTTGCCTGGGAACCGTTCTCCGGACTCTGCGGAATGGGCGGCGTACGAGTCGGAAACATTGGCCGACGAGTGACCAGGCATACTCGGTTGCCACAAAAATGAAGACGTACCACGCTCCGGCCTCTACCGTCGGCTCGAATTCGTCCGCACCCTCAAGTAGTGTCCCCTCGTGACCACCAGCCGGGAGATCTCCTGATCGGAGTGTGTCCGTATCGTCCGCGGGCGGCGGCAACGGGGGCTTGCCGACCAAGGTTGGATCTGGATTGCCAATATCAAGGAAGAGTTGGTCCCAGTCCAAATCGGCATCATCAGCGAATCTCCGATTGACTTCATCCAGCGGGACAAATCGTTCCACACCTCCGACAACTCGGCCCACATAACCTGCCGGATACACCGTTCCAACCTGAAAGCCAGCCGAATTACTTGGGTCAAAGTTCCCATAATACGGACGTGTCCCCTGCAACCCGCTCGGATCCGTCTGATTGACCGGGTCATTTTCCACATACCGATACAAATTCGCATCGCCGGCGTCGAGGCCGAGGGGGTCCTGCTGCAAGAACCGGGCGATGTTGGCCTGGTATTCCCGCCGCCGTAGATTGTACCGCGCGGTCCCCGGATCGAGGTAGTACCCCTCACGGCCGATCCACT
>CALJUK010000998.1 GCA_937975745.1 uncultured Planctomycetaceae bacterium
GTGGGGCCGATTCAGCCAGAACATGCCGCCGTAATTCATCTTCTTGTCGGCGGGCGCCGCAGTTGCAACGAACTCGGTCCAACCTTCGGGCAGAATGCGTTCACCCTGCCAGACACCGTCGTTGAGGTAAAGTAATCCAAAGCGGGTCCAGTCGCGGGCCGAGAGATAATCGTATCCGGAGAGGATGAAGTTCCCCCAGGCGTCGGTTTCAAGGACGGGACTGCGCGCACCAATCCGGTCGAACAACGCACGCTGAGGAAAGGTGAGGTAATCTTCTCCCTGCGCTTCGACGGTGTCGCGAATGATCCTCCCCAGGCTCAAAGGATCGCTGTTGAGATAGCTGTAACGCGTGCCTGGCGGCACTTTGAGCGGTTGGTTGACGACGTGCTCCAGCACGTTGAGAGAATCGAAGTAGACGCGCATGTGCTCGTTTTCGACGATTAATGTTTCTGGCCCCCCGAAACCAAGATTCGTGAAGTCGAGGCCACTGCTCATTTGCAGAAGGTCGCGTATGCGGATCGAACGACGTGGGTCGTCTGCGCCCTGCCACTCTTGGATAGGAGCAGGTTGATCCAGTTTCAACAGGCCTCGCTGAATCAGAATTCCAATCAGTGTGGCCGTGATGCTTTTCCCTTCTGACCAACTCAGTTGCGGCGTGTCCTTCGTCCAGCCGGACGCGTAGCGTTCACCGATGATTCTCCCTCGGTAAGCAATGACAATTGCCCGCGTGTTGTGTTCCGTCTGCTCCATCGCCCAGTCGAGCGCGGCGGCGACTGCCTTGGAGTCGACCCCAGGGACGTTTTCAGTGGCGTCCACATCACCCATGGGCCAGGTCTGACCCGTGGCATCAGGAAGACGACGCGGGACACGAACGGGCTCGAAGAAGACGTCAGTCTTTCCGGGCGGCAAGATCGTACTCCCCTGGTCTCCGGTGTATCTCGCGCTCCGCGGCGTTGCGCCGGGAGCCGTCACCGTCACCAGCCGCTGCTTCTCGTCCACTTCGTACACGAAATCAGCCGCCCAGCCGAAGTACTTGAATGGTGCGATGTCCTGCGCAATCACTTCTTCCGGAGTGCGCTGGTAGTCGCGCCCGACAACCCACAAACCAGAACTGAGGTGGTGCGCACAGATCGCAGCTCGGAATTCCAGATTCTCCAGGCGAGCCTTCTCATCGGACTGAGGTTTCGTCGCCGACGGTTCCGCCAGCAGGACACTCGCGTGGGCGAGTAGCGTCAGAACGACAACAAACGCGATACCGCTCCGGACGGCGTGAGGGGGCTGTTTCATCGTGTATTTCTCTCGTGGACTGGGGCTTGGCCCGGCTGTGGGGTGGAGACCGGCCTGAATCCCCCGCAATGCGCTCGTGGTCTGCAGGACAGCCGCCGGCACGATGTCGGCGAGGACTGAAAACAACTGACGCCGTGGCAGCTTGGGGATCATGGTCATCACTTGCATTATGTGTCGAAGTGCAGTGGGAACTTCGGGGACGAGGGTGTGGTCAACTCTCGCTGTGTGTAACACACGTCTTTTGTATTGATAGGAATCTGCCGATACAATGCCTGGTTCAGTCTTCGGCGGAGTTCTCTTCGAAAACCAAGACGATTTCGTTGGAATCTCACTCTACTTCGGTTGTTCCCCACGGCATGTCAGTTTTGAAGGACCTCGTACGATGAAGCGACGGACATTTCTGGCCATGACGCTGGCTGCGGCGAGTTCCGGTCGGATTCAGGCAGCCATCTGCGAGGGGCGGTGGGATGCGGCGGCCCAAGTTCTTGAACAGGCGACGCGGCAGAAACAGGTGGATGCGGCGGTGTTGCATGTGGTTCAAGGGCAGGACTCCTGCACGCAACACTTTGGCACCGCGAAAACCGGCGATGCGATGTTTTTGCTCGGTTCGATCTCGAAACCAATCAATGTCGCGGCCGTGATGACGCTATTGGATCAAGGGAAATTTCAGCTGGATGACAAAGTGCAGAAGTTTCTGCCTCAGTTCAAAGGTGACGGCCGTGGAGACGTGACGATTCGCCACCTGCTGACTCACGTGTCTGGTCTGCCGGATCAGCTTCCGGAGAACAACGAATTGCGTTCACGTCAGGCTCCGATCGAAGAGTTCGTGGACAGGGCGGAGCGTGTTCCGCTTGGTTTCAAGCCCGGTACGGGGTATCTGTACTCGAGTATGG
>CALJUK010000999.1 GCA_937975745.1 uncultured Planctomycetaceae bacterium
ACCCGAACAGCAGCGTAACCAACCTGTCCCAACATCAGGCTCGGTTATTTAGCGGTCGGATCAGCAAACATACGGCTTCGAGTACTGGCAGCGCCTCAAGACACCCGCAGAATTGTTTCTTGGATTCACTTCCCCGGCTCAAAACCTTCAGCCAAGCGAAATCCTGGCAGGTGAAATCTGGAGCTGAGGATTGAGGAAAGTACATGGTGAAACCGAACCCGCAACCGTGCGCCGACAGTCATGATACACCGGTGCACAGCGAACTTCAGCAAGCACAGAGAGTGACAGACGTCTGACTTGCGGCCGGTCGATTGTCGTAATCCATGGAACGAGACCGACGAATGACCCGGCGTATCTTTGACCGCAGCGGCGAACGCGTCAGCGCAATTCCATCGGGGTTGTCGACCGGAGCGTGTTTGCGGTAGCTCCGACTAGGCCGCGACGGCATGAGGGCCCTCACGTTCTCACTGATGAGCTCGGCAGCGCCCTACCCGAACAGCGGCAACCACAATTGCCGCAAGGAGGACTTCGCTCTTGAGTGGCATATTGACCAAATCTCAACTCAGCCACCGGTTCACTCGGTAGTCCGGTTCGAATCATTCAACAACATTATCAGCGCTTGCTCCAGCTCGCGCGGCTTGAACCCGAACGGACCGCGACCGTTCTTGAACGCGATCTTCCCTTCGCGGTCGATGAGATACAGACGATTCGGCATCCCGCTGTAGCGGGCGCCGACCGCATCGTCGACCGTGTCAACGAGAAACGGAAGATCCAGATCGAGACGCCGCCGGCACGTTTGCGCCGCCGTGACGCGTTCTTCGTTCGTCCGAGGCTGTGGCAGATCGATATCCACCCGCTGATTGCTCAGCATCCACCAGCCGTCGCTGGGATGAGCCTCTCGAACGTAAATCAGAAAGAACTTTGCCCGGTCCTGGTACCGTTCGTACAGCTTCTCAATGTTGCCCGCCTGTCTGCGAAAAGGACCGCACGTGAAGTTGCCAAGGATCAGGACGATCGGCTGCTCACCGATTTCGTCCGAGAGCGTCACGCTCTGTCCATCGAGTGAGCGGAGTGAGAAGTCGGGCGTCGGTTCATCAAGCGCAGGGCCCGGCTCAAGAGAGCCGATCTCTTGCCGCCGCAGTCCCAATACCAGCGTCGAACGGCTGGGCCGGTCCGGGCGATTGTCGTTGGCGCCGCGGTCCGGCGCTTGAAACTCGTTCCGGACGTCGTCCAGAGCAAGAAAGCCGTGGTTCCCCTGATCGAGCATCGCGAACAGCGTCGAAAACTCGTCCGGCGTCACCTTTCCGTTGGAGTCGTGGTCCGCCATGTAGAAGAGCATGAACCCCGGCGTCCGCGTCAGCGAAGATGCGCTCCAGTCAAAGTCGGCAGCCGTCAGAACCCGATCTTCGTTGGAGTCGAGGCGAGCAAAGTCTTCGTCGGAGCCGGGAAACTCCCTGCTCTTTACGCTCTCGTCTCCGTCCACGTCGTAACGTTCCGCCGCATAATCCCAGCCGAACCGGTTTTGAGCGACGGCCATCTCAAACCACCCCTCTCCCGGACCCAGCCGGCTTCCAGAAAGAATGGCGTCGAGCATCGCGATCGGTTCAGAATCCTCCGCGTACGCGGCTCGAAGTTCCTCCACGACCTGTTCAGCCTCGGGCGTCAACGGCTCTTCGGGACCATCACTCGTCGCGGTCAGTTTTCGATCCGGCTCATCGGCTGATCCTGCCGGCGGTGAACACAACAGAGCGGGCATCACACAGGTCGCGGCAAATGCCATCAACAGCGCCTTGCGTGCAGTGATTTGCATGACTCGGACTCTCCTGAGCATGTCGCCGAAGTCGTGAGACTACGGACTGTCGAAATGGGAACCTTGGGAAGTCTCACGACTTCCGCTACGTGATCGTGCGGGTTTGCCGTTCAGCCAACCCGGATACAAAGTGCTGACACGGCACTACCCTTCCGCCGATCGAAAGACCGTCAGAACCGGACTGGTACCGACGACGTACTTCACCGTTCTCTCGACACTGCCCGACTCCGGATCTTCCAGCGTCAGATTGACCCGGCAGTGCAGGTTCGCATCAACTGCCTGAGTCGGTTCGAGAATTTCGAACGACGTGAGCTTCTTGCCCAACCGCCAGTCCATGTCCTGCACGACAACCGGCGGAGACCTCTCCTTCCACGATTCTGGCGTCGCTCCGTCCTGCCAGCTTTGAAGCACCACTTGCAGTTTGCTGCGGGCCTGCACAGGATCGACCGGGTGAGCTACCATTCGGCTGTTGCAACCCACGATCAGCGGCCCCAGCAGTACGATCGGGGCGGCAAACCGCTTACAGCACAGACGGACAGACGAGATCAAATTCATTCTCGGCGTTGCTCCTGTTGAACTCGTACGAAGCCTCGGAACGGGATATCGACCCCCGGCCTTCCAACCGGAGTCGGCGCCGCGCAAGCGGAATAACCGTACAGAGTAGGCCAGTCGGTTCGCCCCGCTCAGCGCGGCGTGGTCCCCGGCAGAGCTCGCGACGCAGCGCATTGCCGGCCCGCGTTCCGAGCGCCCGCCAGGTGTGCCGGTCGATGTTCTCGGAAACGAATCGCACCGATCCGTCGCAGAGCAGGGACTGGACGCCCCCCTCATGCCGGCTGCTGGCCGGCATGGTCGCCTTCGCGGGATAGAAGCCACACGATCGGCGGTTGGGAACGTCGACGTGCACATAACAGTGCTTGCCGTCGATCCACGGCGCGCCCATCAAATTCGGAAACTGATTGGAGAGATCGTTGATGTCGACGGCGTCGCACATCGTGATCGCCTCGTCCTGCGTCGCAGGATCGGTTGTCGCCAGAAACACGTCTGAGTCCGGACTCACCACGCCGTTGTTGCCGTCCGTCAGAACCCGCTCGCTGAAAGCGCAGGTGTTGCTCGTCCCGTCGATGATGTCGCGGAACCGCACCCGGCTGCGGACGTAGATCACTCCGTTCTGATTCGGGTCGCCCCAGACAATGGAGCTTCCCTTGTTGCCGTAATAATTGACGGCGCCTCCGTTCTGCGGCTGCGTGTTGTCGAAATCGGACGGACATCGCAGCGTCGTCAATTCCTGCATCCGCGCGAAACCGTTCACCGGATCGGTGACCGGCAGATGGAAGTTGATCTGGTTGTAAACCGTTGCCTGGTCGAAGTACGGCAGTAATTGGCTGACCGCCGAGTAGCGGTTACCCGTGCCCCCCTGGCCGAACGGGAAGCACGCGTGCGTGCTTGCATAATTGTGAAGTGCAAGCCCCAGTTGCTTCATATTGTTCTTACACTGCGTGCGCCGCGCCGCCTCGCGGGCCTGCTGCACCGCCGGCAACAACAGCGCAATCAGAACCGCGATGATCGCGATCACAACCAGCAGCTCGATCAGCGTGAAACCCCGCCTCCTCCTCGAATAACGTACAGCGTCAGTCATGGATAGAACTCCACATTCAGATGTGCGAATACAAAAACAGAAAGCAAAACGCGCAGAACGCCTGGAAAGAATTGCGTCAACACTAGCCGACGCCGGCGATCACTCGCGGACCTCGACCGAACGGCAACAACGGAATACCGCCGTCAATCCGCGTCCCCGTAAAGTCGGCAGCGGTAGCGACGTTTAGAAGAGCCGGGCGCGTCAGCAACCGCCGCCAATGCACGCATCCTCCCGCCCGCCGGAACTGGGCGGACGGTGCTTCCCCCGCAAGACGCGGGAAGGGACCGGAGAGCGTCGGCTGCTCAGACCAAGACCTTACGCTCGACGACGAACCGGTGCGTACCGTGACGGGATCAGCGCGCGTCAGACCAAGCGAGGGGGACGCCGAGGCGGGTCACCGCAACACTGCGACGCGAGCAGGTCGGCCTCAAACAGATGCGGACCGACGGAAAGCGCCAGATCGGATCGATGCAACAGGCTCACTGCCCATTGCGAAACCACGATCTTGATCGGAGAGGCCGGAGCCATCGGAAGCCTGTCGTGCGACCGACAAGACGGACCCTGGCAGGGAACCGGGGCAGACCGCTCGGTGGAATGCTCAGACATTCCCTCCCGAGCCGAGTGTTCATCGCCGAGTGACATCAGGTAGTCGCCGCACGTGGCATGGACGGCCACCGGAGCCAGTAGGGAGGCACCCCACCACGCTGCGCAAGCGAGCAGGCTGCGACCAAAGCGAAGCTGACGTATACCGTGCATTGGGCGGAATAGACCGACACGGAAGGTGAACGATGACAATCAAGCTATCGCTACACGGAATGAACTGTCAAGGCATTCTCGCAACGCGAAGGCAACCACCGCAATCCAGTATTCGTCTGCGCCGACTGGAAACGCCCAGATCCCAGTCGCAAAACTAGATTGCAAGCGATCAAGACTCGGGTGACTCAATGTAGATTGACCTCCTTTGCGGAAAATCAACTAAGGCCCCCAAACAAGGCTCAAGATCGATGTAATACATGACGGACAGGCTTTGTCGTCGAAATAACAATCCTACTCTTCGCCTCCCTTTTTTTCCGGATCGCCTGACCGCGCCAGTCGCAGTACCCGAGAGTCATGCCCAGCGGCGCGAACAGGTCGAGGTATGCCTCCGGCGTGTCGTTGAGCACGCTGGACTCGAAGAACGTATGGCTGAAGTCGGTGCAGATCTGCAGCACCAACGTCCCGCCCGACTTGAACCAGTCGAGCAACCGCCGCGTCTCAAATCCTCCGGTGGAGATTCAATGTCTTCCGATGCGGCTGCCACTGCTGTTGGATTGCCAACTGGAGATAGCCAGCGCGGACGGCCGTGGCAGCTCTCGTGATTCCTGATCGGCCACTGAGATTCTTCAGTTCGAGGTCACGGCGATCGCACGTCGAACCGGAACTTTTCGGTGCAAATCTGACAATTCCGCGCTGTCG
>CALJUK010001000.1 GCA_937975745.1 uncultured Planctomycetaceae bacterium
AGCACATTGACCAGCAACAATCCCTGTCCCATCTCGGACTTCATTTCGATACCCAGGCCGACAAACTCGCCTTCGATATTGTTGTACAAGTCGCTCAGTCGTTCGGGCGTCAGATAGTTGCTGTAGTCATCCAGCGCGTTGCAGCCGCCGAAGATGTACTCCATGACGACAGCACCTGGGGCAAGCTGCACCAAGGCGTAGGCCTTGTCGCAGACCGAACGGACAACCTGCCGGGCATGAGCCCGATTTTGGACCGGGAGATTCCAGTATTCTTCACGCAACACTCGACGAAGTTCGCGAATGCGGTTGGGATCGGCGTTACGGAGATGCTCGGTGGTGAACTGTTCGTTCGCCAACGCCAGGTACAGGCTTTCCGTACCATGTGCGACAAACGAAGTCGAGCTGAGCGGATCGACATACTGATCCTGGATCTTGGTGAGTAGTTCGTCGAAACGGTTCAGTGCCGCTTCCAAAGGCAAAGACATCAACTGCTGGCGGAAGCTGGTGTCGTTGTAGCGGCGGTCCACACCAAAGTGGATCTTGGCCCGCCGTAAACCGTACTTGAGTTCCGAGTTGGCCGGAAAATTGTCGACCGCCTGCTCGTAGAACTCGATTGCCTTCAACCAGTCGCGTGACCGCTCGATCTCAATGCCGCTGTTGATGGCATGTCGTTCTGGATCGTTCCGGTCGGCCACCGTCGAGAACGGGTCAGCTGATGTCTCGCTGCCGAAACCGGCCAGCATCACTGTCATCAGCAGCCACAAAGCAATTCGCTTCACATTTACACCGACCGGCATGACATCCCCTTGGTGTGCGTTCAATGCGCGTACCCCGAGCGCAGCCGGAAGGCGGCATGCTTGTTCGGAGACTCGCGCGGTGTGTCGGCGACCCGGCGGTGCAGATCGCGCGATTCAGATCTGTTCGGACGGCACGGCAAAGAGAGCATGGACTCGTGGTCCACTCACAGTTGCCGAACCACACCGAACTGGGTGCGCCCTATTGCGGATGAGCAACGGCGCTGTCAAAACGCAGCACACGTCCGCATCACAGTCGAATATATGCCACGTTTTGGGGGTGGTCAAAAAAACTCACGAGATCACTTCCGCACTATTCGGACCAGCCATCATAGCTTCAACGTGGAGGTTGGAACGTGCGGAAGACCGGCAACAATGACCGTCGGGCAAGGATTACCGGTCGTCCGCCGTACGCCACCAAAAGCGGTCTTCAACCGCCTGAACGGGCCGGCCATGTCGGTGATGCCGCGATCCGGTCCAGCCAGTCTCCAAGAGAGCCCTCGCCCGGCCTCCCTCAACAACGCCGCGTCGTCAGTCGCACGACGCCGGGCATCCTTGAAGACCGTTCCGAGAACGGCCGCCTTGAGGCAGATTGCTGCGACCGCTACAACCGGCCGCTACGGAACACGCCATAAATCAGCCACATTCCCAACAGGCTGGAGAGGATGAAAATGGGGACGCTCATCCACAGCGTTTCCGAGCCCTGGCGAATGAGCAGGGCCGACGCCAGAATCATCGAAGACATCGCCAGACTGACCACGATTCGATTGCTGCTGCGATCGATCTCGGTAATCAGGTGATCCAGGCCACGATGGTCCAACTGCATCCGCAGGTCATCCTGGCTGAGCTTTTCGAGCGTCCGGCCGACTTGTAACGGCAAGGCATGGGCCACACGACCGAACTCCTTGACGTCTTCCAGGCAGCGGTTCAAAATCCGCCCGGCGTTGTATCGTTCATGGACGAGACGCTGCACGAACGGAGCCAGGTGTTGGGCCAGATTGAAGCCCGGGTCGAGATCGCGGCCGACGCCTTCGAGTGTGACGATCGCACGGATCAGCAGCATGATGTCGCCCGGGCAGCGGATCCCGTGGGCCGACAAAATGCCCACAAAATCGTGCAGCATTCGACCAACGTGCATCCGTTCGAGCGGGATTCCGTAGTAGTTGTCGACGAAATCGCGCACGTCGGCACGCAGCAGCGCCATGTCCAGTTCACCAGACGGATCGCCAATCTTGGTAACAAGTCGGACAGCACTGCGAACGTCTTGACGCGTGATGGCGACGAAGAAGTCCACCAGGTTCTCGCGCATTTCCTCGGTAATCATGCCGATCATGCCGTAGTCCAGCAGGCAGATCGAGCCGTCGTCCATCACGCGAATGTTGCCAGGATGCGGATCCCCGTGAAAAATCCCCAACTCGAATGACATCTTCATGAAAATCCGCGCACCGTTGGCTGCCAGGTCAGCGGGTTTCAAACCGAGTCGTTGAATCGCCTCGCGGTCGTCGATCCGGGACGCTTCGATGTATTCCATCGAGACCACTCCCTCGCGAGTGTGGTCCCAATCGACATCGGGGACATACAGCGTGGCATCGTTGCGGAACAGTCGGCGAAATTCGTCCAACGTCCGCCCTTCTCTGAGGAAGTTGAGTTCGCGTCGAATGGTTCGCGAAAAATGCTGCACCAGGCCAACCGGATCGAAGACTCTTCCTTCGGGGATGTGCTTTTGGATCAGGACAGCCAACTCAAACATCAAAGACAGGTCGCGTTCCACCTCCGCGACGACCTTGGGCCGCCGGATTTTGACGGCGACAACTTCGCCGTCATGCGTCACCGCCCGGTGCACCTGTGCCAGCGAACCGGCCGCCAGCGGTGTGCGGTTGAATTCGCGAAACAGCTTGTCAACCGGCTGCTTGAATTCAGACTCGAGAAGGCGGACCGCCTCGTCTTCCGAGA
>CALJUK010001001.1 GCA_937975745.1 uncultured Planctomycetaceae bacterium
GTGGCCCGCGGTTCGCCCCATTTCACATCGCGAGTCTGTTTAGAATCCGCCAGGGAGGCGGCCTTCAAGGTCACGTCGCTGAGAACGAAGTCCCCGTCCTTTCCTGCACCAAAACCGAAATACCGGGCCGACTCGTCGCGGAGAGCTTCGATTCGAACGGTTTGAATTTTGGGCAGGCGGGTCTGGACAACCAGCGTGAATGTCTCTGGCCCGTCGGTTGCGTCCGACAGTAGGACCGAACCATCAGACTGAGGCGTCAATTGGGAAGAGGTTTTTGTCTGGGCCGATGTCACCGTCGGTGTGATCCACTTCGGTCGCGAGGCCAAGTCTCGGGGCTGCTTGTCCCACTCGACAAAGCGGGTCGGCAACTCGGTCTGGTCGAACCTCTGCAACTGCTGCACCAGCGGTTGATGTGCTGCGTTCCATTCGGCCAGTCGCATCTCCCAGGCCTCCCGGTCGACAACCACATCGACATTGCTGCGAACCGTCGTGGTGAATGTCGATACCAACCGGTAGTAGTCAGCCTGCGGGATCGGATCGAATTTGTGGTCGTGGCAGCGGGCACAGCCGACCGTCAAACCGAGAAACGCTGTCCCCGTGGTGGCCGCCATGTCGTCAAGCGCGTCGTAACGCGTCCGCTCGACTTCATTCTTGGTGATTTGTGTGGGGAAGACTCCAGCTCCCAAAAAGCCAGTTGCCTTCAACGCCAATGGATTCAGCGGTTCGAACTCGTCACCGGCCAACTGCCAGCGGACGAAATCGTCGTAGGGAAGATCTTCATTGAACGCCTGAATGACGAAGTCCCGGAAGTGGAAGGCGAACTCGCGGTTGTAGTCCTGCTCGAAACCGTGACTTTCGGCGAAGCGGGCCACGTCCAGCCAATGCCGAGCCCACTTCTCACCGAATGCCGGTCGGTCGAGCAACTGATCGACGAGCTTCTCAACAGCATCGGGCGAGTCGTCAGCAAGAAACGCGGTCACTTCCGCGGGTGTGGGAGGGAGTCCCAACAGGTTGAAGTACAACCGGCGAACCAGCCGTTGGCGATCGGCGTCACCGTTAGGAGTCAGTCCCTGTTCCTTCAGCTTGGCCCAGACAAAGCGATCGACTCCACTGCGGCTCCAATGGTCCTCGGCCGCGATCGGAGGTGGGATGACCTGCAGCGGCTGAAAAGCCCAATACGTCTTCGCATCATCGACGATCTCTCGCTCGGTCCAGGGCGTTCGGTCGGTAGAGGCCTCGTCGATCAGCGGTCGATCGTAGGGCGCACCGTCATCGATCCACTGTTTCAGATGCGTTACAACCTCTGGCGCAAGTTTCGAGGCATCCAACGGCATGGCCGGCTCGGCAGAATGAGTCACGAGCTTGATCAGCAGACTCTCGGAGCCAGCACCCGGCTTGATTGCCGGTCCGTTCACGCCCCCTTTCAACATTGCCTCCCGGGTTGAAAGGTTGAAGCCCGATTCGACCGTGTCGCCGCCGTGACACATCAGGCATTCCTGCGTCAGTACGGCGCGGACATGTTCCTTAAACGTCTTCAGGCCCCGCGCAAAGCGTGGGCCGTGTTCCGGATCGACGGCTGCTGACTTGCCGGTCTCGGCCGGTTTGGCTGCGACGGCCGGACTGTTCGTATTGTCCCCTGCAGACAGTGATCCCAACGGAATGCCGGATAGGAAAACGATTACCAGAAATAATTTCACCATCGGCAGCCGATGCCGGCCTGCAATGGCCGTGCAACGGAAATTGACCGGTAAACGTGAACCCATCGCCAACAGCATGAAGGGGCTCCTCTCTGGCGGGGCGACCGATACAACGTCCGCGACAAAGACGTATCGGCCAATGCTTTCGGGCGGGAGAATGACCTATACTAAGAGTATCCGACAGAACGGCCCAGCGACAAGTCGCGTCCTCCTTACTGACCAACGCTCACGATGCTTCGTTCGACATCGGCACGAGGATTTCGGAGACAGCCCGACCGATCCAAACAGTGCACCGTTGACAGCCATGCCTTCAGACGACTTAGATAGAGACTGCTTTGCGAGATCGCCCACTCTGAACTTTGCACGTGACACACTGTCAAAACACACTGTCAAACTGAAGGGAGCCTGCCATGCGATTCTGTGTTGGATTGATGTCTCTGACCCTGTTGTGTGGCCAGTTGATTGGCAGTTCGCCCGCTCTCGCGGATGACATGACCGCAAAAGAAGCCCAGGCTCCTGCCGCCGTCGCGACTCCAGAGGCACCGGCAGCCGTGGCCGTCCCGGATCTGTCGGGATGCTGGTCCGGCACGTGGTGCAGCCACAAGAACGGGCATCATGGTCCCATGAAGGCCACGTTCACGCATTTGGG
>CALJUK010001002.1 GCA_937975745.1 uncultured Planctomycetaceae bacterium
ACGAGGGTCGGAGTTGGTTCTTTCGGGGGGGCTGATTTGGAATAAATCTGGTCCGACTTGGTCTCGACGAATTTAGGCATTTTTGCACACAATAGGGTCTGGGCGGGAATAAGGTGGGTTTCCGCTAGTTTGTCGAATGGTGAACCGCTATACTTTTCACTAACGTCTCAGGCCGCGTTCACTCGGAAATTGCGGTCACGTCCATCAGGCGAGTCTGCCGCGCAGCCTATCGTCCATGCAGTGCGGTTCGGTCGCAGCAGGGCATTCCTAGGAAATGTGCCCCTGTCGGGATGGCGGTTTAGCACGAGTCAAGCGTCGAAGTCAGGCGTCGAGACACGTCACGAGGGGATGGAGTGGCCTCGTCCGGCGCCTCTCACACGCGCTCTCGGGCCAGACCGTCCGAGTTGAAGGAATGGAATTCCATGCACGAGAGTCTGCGCCCGTCATCCTTGGGCTCCCCTGGACGTGGTGATTCCGTTCGTAGTAAGCCGAGTTTTGTACCCCCTGCAGATCGCTCGACTTCCGAGTCATCTGCCTCGGTAAAGGACCGACCGGTCGAGGAGCAGCGCGGGAAGTTGTTTAGTCAGCGAATCAACTCACTGCTGGGCATTCAAATCGTCGCCACCGGGTCGTACGTACCCGACGTCATCGTGACGAACGAAGACCTTCAGGCAGAATATGGTTTTGATCCGGAATGGATCGAGCAGCGGACAGGTATCCGCGAGCGAAGGCATGCGGCCGCGCATCAGGCCACAAGTGACCTGTGCACCGAAGCGGCCCGGCGTGCACTCCGTTCAGCGCGGGTCTCGCCGAAGGACGTCGACCTGCTCGTTGTCGGGACGTTCACTCCCGATTTTTCCTGCCCATCGACGGCCTGTCTGGTACAGGACCGATTGGGGCTGGATGCACCGGCTGTCGACATGCACGCGGCCTGTTCGGGCTTCATGTATGCGTTGGTGACCGCGGCCCAGTATGTAGCCACGGGAAATAGCCAGCTGGCCCTGGTCATTGGTGGCGACTGCAACAGCCGCATCGTGAATCCGACTGATCGGCGGACTGCACCGTTGTTCGGTGACGGTGCCGGTGCCGTCCTGCTCGCCCGGGGTGAACCTCATCAGGGGTTGATGTGCTACCAGTTGGGAGCCGATGGAAGTGGCGGAGCGCTGCTCGACCGACCGGCTGGCGGGACACGTCGCCCGGCCAGTGTCGACGATCTGGAGGCTGGGCTGCAGTATCTGCAAATGGATGGCCGAAATGTCTTCAAGTGGGCCGTCCGCGCTTTGACCGACACGATCGAGCTGTTGCTTAATCACGCCGGCATGGGGCCGAACGAAGTCTCACTCTACGTGCTTCATCAGGCCAATATTCGCATCATCAACTATGCCATGGAGCAGTTGGGAATCTCGCCTGAGCGGGTCTTCAACAACTTGCACCGCTACGGCAATACGTCCGGTGGATCGATTCCCATTGCACTCGACGAGGCCTTCCGCGAAGGACGCATCAATCGCGGGGATACGTTGGCCCTCAGTGGCTTTGGCGCCGGATTGGCTTGGGGCACTTCGCTCTTACGCTGGTAATTGCGAGACGGCTGCAATCGCGCATTGCGATCGCGCGGCCTGAAGCAATGGGCTCTGCCGCAGCTGTTTCAGCCTGCGCTATTCGACGGGGCGTTCCACAACGGGGCGGTCCGATGCGGCAGTTCCCACGAGCGGCAGCAAGTCGTCGGCCTCTTCTTCTTCACCCAGCCAGACGTCCGACAGCTCGTTCCCGTCGTCACTCTTGCGGAGCAGAAAGTAGATCGCGACGACGGCCGACCAGAAAAAGCTGTAGACGAACGCGACCGGAACGGTGCGTACCGCGCACAGCCAGACGGCCAATGTCTTGCCTCCCAGCAGGAGACCTTGGTCACCCACTTCGGCAATCGCCGCAGGATTGCCCTGCCGTGGGTTGAGCCACCATTCGGCAATATCATAGAGGGTTCGCGAAGCTTCACTTCCCAGCCCGCCCGCGACGGCCCAACCGGTCACAAAGACGGCAGTTGCCACCAGGACCTGGACAAAGAAGACAACAACACTGCCGTAAACCATCAACAACAGTGTACTTCCCAGGTAATACCAGGGGCGATTAAACAAGTAGCTGTAGCCCCGGCTGAGGCCGTCAAACGCATCGCTGCCTTCAACGCTGATTGTTGCGAACATCAAGGGCCAGGCAACTGCCAGACCGAGCATGGCGAACGTCATCAAGACACCGAAGACGAGAGGGACGCCATAGAACAATCCGACGGCAATCGGACCTCCGAACGGGATGCGCCCAATGAGCCCCAACAGGGCACACAGGCTCCACAGAATGGCCAGGCCCACGAATGGCAGGATCGGTGCAGTGAGGTACGAGAGCGTCATGCGAAGCGAGAATTTCAATGCGGATCGAATCGAGATCTTCTCACCCCGCGCGAACTGCATCGCTGCCATGCGGGTGATGGCTCCAGCAACGACTGACCAGACCAGCAACGACCACAGCAGCATCGTGATGGCCGTGGCCACGGTCGACAGCCGATTGTCGAAGCGAATCAGCGCCGTCGCCGGTGCGATCATCTGTCGGAATGGCAGCAGCGTGACATCCCAGCCGACGATCAGTTGCTCGGTGGTTCTACCAGGACGGTCCACAAGATCGGTCAGTTCGGGGCCAAATGTCGCCAGACGCGGCGCTCCGACGATGCCCAGATTCGACTCCCAGGGGAATGCCCACTCATGGTCGCCGGGTTCATAGAACGGGAGTTGCGATAGACCCCACTGTCCCAATGCCAGGACCACCAGACCGATGCCGGCCAAAATTACCTTGCGTAGATCGGCCGCGATTGAGAAGACACGAAACAAATGCAGCACCGGAAACATCCGACGGTACGACTGGGTATCCAGGTCGGTTGTCAGGTGGCTACTCATGGAAACCTCGGTCTGAAACGAACGGAGATGCAGTTCGACAGGTGGCATAACCGGACCGCTGATCGGCGGATACACACAGCCTGCTGGAAGGCTCGCATTATACCGACGATGGAATTCGAAACGCTACATCGCAGCCAGACGGCTTTGGGCGGGTGCGGCGGAGACTCCCGCAGATGGGCGCTACGGCAGTCCGGGATCCGATCGGTGAAACTCCCCGCGCAGGCGACGGCATTATCGATTGTTGCGTGGCGGTTACAAAGTGACCGGCTGGCTCCACTGTTCACCGTGCGGTCGACGGTCTTCCGCCGGAAGATCGACACCCTGCAGGGCGCATCCTCCTGCGGATAAGCGGTCGGCTGTCTTCCGTGAATCAGGTCGTCCTGCCCACGGACCGCCTACTCGGTACCGCTGCCAGCGGAGACGATTTTCCGATCGAAGAGATGGCAAAGCAGGGGGACGGCAAAAAGCGTTGTGAGAGTTCCCGATGCCAGACCACCGACAACCACACGCGCCATCGGAGCCTGTAATTCTCCACCGTCGCCTGCTCCAAACGCGATGGGAAGCATGGCAAACAGTGTTGTCAGGGTCGTCATTAGAATCGGGCGGAACCGGCGAACAGCGGCTTGGACGGCGATCTCTTGCGAGTTCCGTGCGGGGTCAAGCCGGCGGAGATGCCGGTAGTAATCGACCAGCACGATCGCGTTGTTCACGACGATTCCCGACAACATCACCAGACCGATAAACGACTGCACGTTCAGTGTTGTCTTGGTGAAGGCAAAGATGAGCAGTACGCCAATCCCCGCGAACGGGACACTGAGCATGATCAGCATCGGGTCGAGCAGCGACTCAAACTGTGAGGCCATGACCATGTACATCAGCAGCAGCGCCAGCGCCATGCCGAACTGCAGCATCTGAAAACTCTTCTGTTGTTCTTCCCAATCGCCCGAGATACGCAGTGTGAAATCGTTTGGCAGCGGGAGGCCCCGCAAGCGTTGCTGCAGGTCGGTGACGGCACTTCCCAGGTCGCGTCCTTCGACATCCGCAATCAGACGCGTCTGCCGCTGCTGATCGATCCGATCGATGGCAACGGGTGCTTGTCCCTGGCGAAACTCGACCAGATTTCGCAGCGGAACGACGCGGCCGGTCGGAGTGGTGACACCGACCCGAGTGACGTCTCCGGCGGCACTTCGGTCAGATTCTCGCAAACGGACCAGGATGTTGAACTCGTCGCCATCTTCGCGGAAGACGGTTGCTTCGGTCCCGCGAATTGTGGTTTCCAACGCCTGGGAAATATCGTCCACGCTGACATTCATCAGGCTACTTTTTGCCCGGTCGATATCGACTGCCAGTTCCGGTCGGCTGTCCGCCTTGAGGACCTCCACGTTCACAAAGCCCGGAGTGTTCTGCATCACATCGGCGACAGCCTCGGCCAGTTCTTCGGCAGTCTGTAGATCGTGGCCGAGGACTTCGACCTCGACATCTCCGTTGCCCCGCGAACTGACCATCCGAAACAGCATCGATTCGTTTGCTGCGCGCACGCGGACTTTCATACCGGGAACAGCGGGAAGCTCGTTCTGTACGGCGCGAACAATTTCTCCGATGGATTCCGCCCGTTGACTGCGTGGTTTGACCTTCACGCGGAAGCGGCTTTTGTGCCAGTCTTCGCCGTCGTCCGCACTGTCACCAATGAATGCAGCGGTCGTGAGCAGGTGGGGCGTCTTCTTCAGAATAACGTCTTCCAGCATCCGGGTTTTTTCGTCAAGAACCTGTAACGGAACGCCTGGTTCCATTTCGTTGGAAATCGTGAAATCCCCTTCGTCGGGCTGTGGAAAGTAGTCGGTCCCGACGAGCGGGAGCAGTCCCAGCGACGCGGCAAGACACGTGATGAGGCCGGTCAGACACAAACCCGGAACCTGCATGCAAGTACGTAGCAGTCCGCCGAAGCTTCTCTCCAGTCCTTCGA
>CALJUK010001003.1 GCA_937975745.1 uncultured Planctomycetaceae bacterium
CGACAAGGAACTCGTGCGGGTTCTCATTTACGTTGAACATCTGCGTTTCACGGACCTTGCCATCGAGTACGTCGTACTTGATCAGCTTCCACCCGTCAGCAGTCTTCACCGAGCGCATGCCGGGTTTCGTGCCACCGCTGTAAGCACCGTACAGAGTGTCGCGGATCCGATCGGCCTTCCCTTCGAGGACCGGACGGAAGCTGGTTCCTTCAACGGTATCCGGCGGTGTGATGCCCGCCAGATCGCACAGTGTGGGGAGCACGTCCAGCAGGTAGGTGTAACCGGCAGCACGACTGCCCGGCTTGATGCCCGGCCCCCGCACGATGAACGGGACACGCCAGGTGTGTTCGTACAAGTTCTGCTTTCCCATCAGTCCATGCCGACCGACAGCAATGCCGTGATCCGCCGTGTAGAAGATGTACGTGTTGTCGAGTTCGCCCATCGCTTCCAACTGCTTGAGTAGCCGACCGACCTGCTGATCGATGTACTCGATACAGGCGTATTCGCGGGCGGTCTCGTTCCGGACAGTGGCTTCGTCCCGCTTCTTCATGACCCCTTGAACCTGCTCTTCATCCCGTAGACCAGGGTGCCCGTGTGGGAACGGATGAGCCGGCAGATAGTTGGGCGGAAGCGGCGGCGCATTGCGATTGGGCGTCTCGGCAGCCCCCTCGTTGTCCGCTCCGTACTTGGCCGCTAATTCTGGCGTGGCGTTACGGGGATCGTGCGGGTGCGAAAAACCGAAGTAAACGAGAAATGGATCCTGATCGCCCGACTTCTGCCGTTGCTGCAGATACTCGATCACCTGATCCCCATGCCATTGGCTTCCGCCGTCGGGCGTGCCGTCCCTTTTTGTTGCTTCTTTGCGAACTGAAAACAACGCGTTGGCTTCGTTGAAGCTATTGCCAATCTTGCAGGTGCGGAATGTGTTGTAACCAGCCCGATTAAAGACGGCAGGCAGGCTCTGTTGGGCGGCCTCCTGGCGAAAGGACTTCGGTTGGTTGATGCCCGGTGCGCGTGTCCCCGGAATTCTCCAGAGCGTGCGGCCCGTCATAATCATTGTCCGCGAGCAGGTGCAGACGGCACCCGACCACGATCCCATGTGATGAGCATCGGTCAACACCATTCCCTCGGCCGACAGTCGATTGATGTTCGGTGTCTGGCAAACCGTGTTGCCGTACGTCAGTAACGTCTCGGGCGACTGGTCATCTACCAGAATGAAGACAAAGTTGGGCCGCTTCTCGGCGGCGGCAACAACTCCGACGAAAGTCAGTAGCAATCCGGTGATCACGAGGAACAAGGCTTGGCGAATGCCATTGGACAAGCTGCGCATTCGGGCGGTCCTCCGAGTTGACGAGGGGAAGAATGTCTGATTGGTGTCCGTAGTTTACGGGAGAAGATCAGCGTAGCAGAATTTCGGGTTTACAACAGAGGACTGAGCAGGCGGAGCGTGTTTTCGAGGAAGCGGTTCCCGAACGACCGGGCGTTCCAGATCTGTGGATCCAGCCGATCGGAATCATCAATGTAAGACTGCTGCAGTTGTCGCAGCCCGATGGCAAAGTCGGAACCGTAGACGTAGAGCGCGACTTCGTAGTTCAGCCAGATGCTCCGCATGTCGAGATTGACCGTGCCGAACATACTGAGTCTGTTGTCGACAGAAATCGACTTGGTGTGCAGCAATCCGTCGCGATACAGATGGACTTCGACACCACTGGCGAGCAAGTCGTCAAAGTAGGATCGGCTGGCATAGCGTGTCAGGACCGAGTCGACCTTTTCGGGAACAATCAGCCGGACAGTCACACCACGGGCCGCCGCTCCGCGGATCGCGCGAAGCAGGGAGTCGTCGGGCACCAGATACGGTGTCGTCATGACGATTTCTTCTTCTGCCGCATTCACAAGCGCCAAAATCATCTGCAGTTGGGCATCTTTCGATTCACCTGGTCCCGACGGAATGACCTGGATGTCGGCCGGACCGTCCGGTTGGACAACGCGGAGTTGGGCCTGCTCGATCAGAGAGCTCATCGATTCGCCCGTTTCGAGAATCCAATCACTGAGCAAGGTGATGGCCAAAGGAACAACGACCGACCCCTGCAGACGCGTCATGGCGTCGACCCACTGCCCAACACCCGAATTCTGCTTGAAGAATTGGGGATCGACCAGATTCATACTGCCGGTCCAGGCGATCTTGCCATCGATCACCACGATCTTGCGATGCAGCCTCAGGTCGGTTCGACCGACGATCGTCCGAAAGAGACCGACTGGTAGCGCGGGACGAAGATGGACTCCCGCGTCGCGGAGTCGCTGCGGTTGCTGGCCCTTCCACCAGGGCCGGGCTCCCAAGGCATCGATCAGCAGGCAGCAGTAAACGCCCCGTTGTGCGGCCCGGATGACGGCTTCGAGGACTTCATCGGCGGTCCCACCCTCGTTCCAGATGTAGAATTCCATCAGGACGCTTTGCTCTGCGGCGTCGACATCGCGTGCCATCGCCGCGAGAACTTCGGGCGTCTTCGAGAACAATTCGTACCGGCTACCGCAGACCGTCGATACACCGCACAACGCGCGGCCCAGGCGATCCATCGCGCGAACCTGGGGCGAATGTCTGGACCAGTCGACATTGGTCAGGCCACGGTCGACGGCGGATTCGGCAATCTTGCGACTGTCGGCGCGGAGTGCGGCGAACTCCTTGACGCGGCGATGACCAATCCGGCGCTCACCAATGAGCAAGTACAACAATGCGCCGCCGAACGGCGCCAGCGTAATCAGCAGCAACCAGGCCAAGGCGACACCCGTCGCCGGCCGACACATGATGACCCGCACCCCCAGGCCGACGACCAGCAGCGTATGAGCGATTACGAGCAGACTGGCCGGATGCAAGAACAGAAACGACATCGAACGCCTTCTTGCTCCGGGGGAATGTCGCCTCGGCGGACACCTCGCGGGTTGTTACCGAGAACCTGCACCAGGTCGCGGAATTGTTGTTGGATGATTCAATAGGAAGACAAGCGACTGTTCACATTCGGCAGGCTTAAACCCGAAGGGGCCGCGGCCGCTCTTGTAGGCAATTCGCCCTTCCCGATCGATGACATACAGCCGGCTGGGCATGCCACTGTATTGTGCTCCGACGCGGTCGTCCAGTCCATCAACCAGCACAGGAAAAGACAGCTGCAGATGGCTAACGCACCGTCTGGCAACGGCCGAGCGTTCGTCGGCAGTTTGCGGCTGCGCGATTTCAATTCCCAGGCGGTTGTTGCTTTCCATCCACCAGCCATCCGTCGGATGGGCCTCACGGACATAGACCATCAGGAACTCCACGCGGTCGTTGTACCGCTGGTAGAGCTTCTCGACATTGCCCGCCTGACTTCGGAAGGGGCCGCAGGTGAAGTTGCCAAACACCAGTACCAATGGTTTGGTGCCGATGTGGTCGGATAGAGTGACGTCTCTTCTACCATCGACGGACTTCAGTGTGAAGTCGATTGCGCGATCGTTGATACTTGGCCCAGGCTGCAGCGATCCGATTTCCTGCTGTTCGAGGCCGCGGAGCAGAGTGGTGATGCTGGGTTGATCCCGGCGGGGTCGCTGTGGAACCATAGTTGGTGTGTCGACGGCCGCACGCATTTCGTCGAGTGAAACGAAATCGCCTGACGTCCCCGCCAACTGCGCGAACAACTGCTCGAACTCCATCCGTGTCAGCTTTCCGTTTCCATCCGCATCGGCGCGATAGAACAGCATAGCACCTGGTGTCCGGTTAAGTGCGTGGTCGCCCCAGCTAAGATCCTGCTCGTCAAGGTTCCCGTTGCCGTTGTGGTCCAGACGCGCGAAGTCCGCTTCTGATCCGGAGAACTCGGCCGGCGTAACGACGCCATCGCGGTTTGTATCGTATTCCGCGCACACAGCGGTCCACGGAAACCGGGTTTGCGCGACAGCCTTGCGGAACCAGCCATCATGTGGGCCTAAGCGTCGCCCCTGCAGAATGTCCTGGAACATGTCGCGGGCTTCCGAGTCTGCTGGCAGTTCGCGATCGAGCCGATCGGCAATCTCGCGGCCTTCCGGAGTGAGTTCCGAGGCAGGCTGCTCGTTACCGCCCGGCTTATTCGTTTCCTCCTCTGCCACTGCCATCATGTTCGCCATGGGATGTCCTGCCAGCAGCAGTCCAGCCAAAAGTAGAGGAAGTCCAAGTCGAGTCTGCATGAAATGACCTTTCAAGAAACCGACCTTTGGTCGGTGGATGGATTAACTCTACAAGCGGTTTCAAAATCTCTGTGGGCTTCGTCCTGTGAATGCTGGCCGAAAACTCGCACCAACCAGTTTTGAAACTGGTTCTACTGCATCATGTCGCGAAAGACTGTCAGCACGGGGTCAGTTCCTACGACGTACATGACCATCTTCTCCTGAGGGCCAGTCGATTCGTCGGCGAAGGTCAGTTTCACTTGGCAGTACAGGTTGGCATCTCGGGCCGTACCGTTGCCGACCAAGGTGAAGGATTCAAGCAGCCGACCGGCCTGCCAGTCCACGTCCTGAATCACGACGGCCGGCGACAGTTTCCGCCATTGGGATGGCGAGTCTCCCCGCTGCCAACTTTCCAGGACGTTCTGCAACGTCTGCCGGGCGCGCGCCGCGTCCACCGGATGCGCTCGGCGAGTCATGCAGCCAGGCAATGCAACACAGACCATCGTCCCAAGGAGAATGATTTGTTCCAGGTGAAGGTGGAACCGCTCTAACTGCTTCATGGCGAACGCCCTTTCTGCGAACGAGTCACGAAGATGGGTCGAACACAAGGAACAATTAGAGTTCGCCCTGAACTTCGCCTCCTGCACGCGTACCGATGGATCGCCACAACCCTAGGTCAATGTTCTCACTGACGAAGCGGACGGCTCCGTCGCACAGAAGAAGGTGCACGCCGCCTTCATGCCGACTGCTGGGGGGCATGTTGGCCCGCAAGACGGTGAAAAATCCACACGACCGGGCGTTGGGAACATTGCTGTGAACGTAGGTGTGTTGTCCGTTGATCCAGGGGGCACCCATGAAGAGTGGAAACTGATTGGCCAGGTCGGCAATGTCGACCGCATCGCACAATTGGATTGCTTCGTCAGCTGTCGTCGGCGTTCCTGGATGAAAGAAGACGTCAGCAATCGGACTGACGATCCCGTTGTTTCCGTCGGCTAACTGGCGCTCGCTGAAGGCTGCTGTGTTGCTTGTTCCGTCGATAATGTCGCGAAAGCGGACAACACTCTGGTGATAGAAGACACCATCAGGAGCAGGTAGCCCCGCGTTCGGCCCGGTCGGCAATTGCCAGACGATCCCGCTTCCTTTGTTGGCCATGTAATTGACCGCTCCGCCTGTCGAAGACAGCGGATTCGAAAAGTCCGACGGACAACGGAGCACGCTCAATTCGGCCAGCCGTGCCGTCTCGTTGGCGGGATCGCTGATCTCGAGCGAAAAGTTGATCCTGTTGTAGAGCGTCGCCTGGTCCAAGTAGGGCAAAATCTGGCTGATGGCCGAGTACTTGCTACCCGTTCCGCCCTGGCCGAACGGCAGGCAGTCGTGGGTGTCATGGTAGTTGTGAAGCGCGAGGCCAATCTGCTTCAAGTTGTTGGTGCAGCTTGATCGGCGAGCGGCCTCGCGGGCCTGTTGGACGGCTGGCAGCAGCAGCGACACCAAAATAGCGATAATAGCGATGACAACCAGCAATTCGATCAGAGTAAAGCCGGATCGGCGTGAACGTGAATAACACATGATGGAGCCCTTGAGTCAGAGAGAACAGCGCACGAAGGATCTGCGCAATAATGGAACGCGAAAACACCGATCGCACCGACGGACTCGGTTTTCTCAGCAGTAGGTGCGTCTACAGACTGGCTTCGGCGAAAGGTTCTTTCGCTCGAGGCAACAGCGCGCAATGAAATTGCTGGGAACGGTAGGATGCCGACGGAGTAGGTCGCACGGAAAGACGCCCCGATCGCGTTCGCTTCTCACAAGGACGCTCTGCCGGAGCGCGTCAGGGACGCGGTCCAGCAACACAGCCCAGACGCACGTTTCGCGAGGGAAACCTCAATTCCGTCGGCTATGACCGCGGAGGGCGTTCTACACGCGGAGAGAAACCTTCGTGGGCAATGACGGCGCCGAAGAACTGCCCCAAAGTTGATTCTGAGCCGATCGCCGTGAACCGATGATCGTAAACCGCCTGATCGGTGTCTTGCGGTAGCGGTAGCGGTGCGCGGGACGGCAACGGGACACGCGACGGAGCGTTCTCGCACGCCGGTCCATCACATGGTTTGCCGGCCGGGCTCTTCGGTAGTTGTCTCCCCAGCGCCATGGCAGTCGGCACCTCCGCCGGCGTGTGCAATTTGTGGGACACGGCAGACCCCCCCCCCGTGATCAAGCCAGTCGCCGCATGACCCTTGTGCAGTTGCAGCGCCAGCCGCAACAACGATTCCCACGAGAATCGCGGCGGTGAGAGAATGGCCCGGGCGTGCAAGGTGAAACTGTGTCATGCGTGAGAACGCTGCCGAAGAAAAACTGAACACTTTTCTCACTGTACCACCGACATGAGACGGGTGTCAATGTGCTACACTGCCCCCAGTTCGACTTTGGAAACACTGGGTATCGGCCTCCACTGCCGCATTCCGTTCGTGGTGCCATTGTAATACGACAGTGATTCAGGGGGAGTGTCCGCATGATTTCCACGCGTCATTTTGCATTCTTCATCGCCCTATTGATACTCGGTCAATCGCAAGTTTCTCCTGGCTCTGCTGGGACACAAGCACCGTCGCCCTTCGCCGGGCTTCCAACCGACTGGCACGGATTCCGCCGGTACGAACTCAAAGTGAACGGCAAGTCGGTGTTTGTGGTGGCTCCCGAAAAGGCCGCCCCGGGGAATCCGTGGGTCTGGCATGGCGAGTTCTTCGGGCACAAGCCAGAGCCGGACATCGCCCTGCTCAATAGGGGCTTTCACGCCGTCTCCATGCGGGTTCCCGACATGTTGGGGGCACCGGCCGCGGTCTCCGATTGGAACGCTTGCTACAACGAACTAACCGGGAAGTATGGACTGGCAAAAAAGGTCGCGTTAGTCGGCCTGAGCCGAGGTGGGCTGTATTGCTACAACTGGGCGGCCGCCAATCCCGATAAAGTCGCCTGCCTCTACGGAGATGCGCCGGTCTGTGATTTCAAGAGCTGGCCCGGCGGATTCGGTAAAGGAAAGGGAAGCCCGCGGGACTGGAAACTCGTGCTGGAGAAATACGGCTTCAAAGACGACGCCGAAGCGCGGGCCTACGACAAGAACCCGGTTGACAACCTCGCCCCCCTGGCTGCCGCAAAAGTCCCGCTGTTGCACGTGTACGGCGACGCGGACGAAGTCGTCCCCTGGGACGAGAACACCGGCCTGCTCGCCGAGCGGTATCGCAAGCTGGGGGGCTCGATCCAGTTGATCGCGAAGCCGGGCGTCGGGCACCATCCACACGGACTGGACGACCCGACACCGATCGTCGACTTCATTCTAAAGCATGCCTCGGTCCCGCCTTCCGAGTGACCCGTCTGGGCCGGCGCGACTGGCGCCCCGACCTCTGGGCGGACGGCCCGTCCTCGTCAAACATTGGCAAACGGCAACTGCTCTGGCAGGCATTTCCGCTACGAGCGTGCGAGATGGGTTGGTGAACTCATCAACCAACGCAAATTCAACTTGCACCCATCAACAGATGTGAATACAACCGAAGTTTGGACTTGACGAACTCGTCAACGCGGGGACTGGGTCTGGTCCGGCGTCAGCTCAATCTGTGGGGGGCATTGGTGGAGTCGCGTCGACAGGGAAGATATCCCGAAATCCATTCCACGGCCTACGGTTTCGCGAGTGGATGGCGGACCGTTCACTTCGTCTTCGCCCTGCTTGTCTGGC
>CALJUK010001004.1 GCA_937975745.1 uncultured Planctomycetaceae bacterium
CATCGGACTGTCTTCGAAGAGCCGTTCATGAGTCATTCGCAGATTCGCGTCGAGGTCATCACCTCTCGCAAAATCGCGGAACAGATCATCCAGTTGATCGAACGGAAGGAATTCGCCCTGCATCCGAGCACCGCTTTTATCGAAACGGTCGAAGTCATGGACGCGTCGAAGTTCGTTAAGTAGTCCGTTGACTCGACCTTCGCAGTGTCCTCCTGCCAGTCCGGCCGCCAACAGGCGAGTCGGGCCAGAACGTTGATTCGAATACTTGAATACTCGAAAACCCTCGCGCTGATTGACACCGCTTGATCGAGTAAGACCCGTCCATCGCCCGCCGGTGGACGGGTTTTTCGTTTCCGAGTGATCGATTCGCTCTCCATCTGCGTGAAACCGCCACAACAACCTGAACCCGAATGCGTCGCCCACGGTTCGGTGATGGCGTGCACTACAGCCAGTTTCGAAACCGGTTGGTGACGAGTCGTCGGCCAGAATTCACACGACGAAGACCATTGAGGTTCTGGAGCCGCTTCTGGTGCAAGGTCAACTCGCCCACGCTACTCCGTGACCGCGGCAGTGCAGATCAGGCAAGATGACTACGACCGGTGGTGCTTGCCTCCTTTCGGAACCGAAACGACAAGCCGTCAGGACCATCCAACGTCCGCACGTCCCGAGAGCCACCTTAAAACTGGGGGGGGGTTGCCGACGCCGAGCCAGCGGGTAGTCTGGGAAGAAACTCCCTGGTCCTCGTGAAGCAGATCGGACGACTGCGGTTCGTCGGAAGACCGCTTCACGCACTTGGTAGAAGGACACCACACGATGCCCAAGCGGCAATCAACATCACTGACTGCGTTTGCGTTTTATGCCTTTTCGTTTTGTACGTTGTCGTTTGGTACGGTGATCTCGGTCGCAGCGGCTGCGGAAGATCCCCAAACCATCGTCACGTTCGGAGACTCCACGACGGCCCCACGCGGGAATCTCGCCATCTATGCCGACATTCTTCGAAACGAGCTACCCGAACGGGGCCAGCCGGTGAAAGTCATCAACGCCGGCGTCGGGGGGAACACCACCGAAATGGCCCGAGCCCGCTTCCAGAAAGATGTGCTCGACCATCAGCCGAACGTGGTCATCATTCAGTTCGGCATCAACGATTCGGCCGTCGATGTCTGGCGCGACCCGCCCGACACCCAACCGCGGGTGGATCTGATCACGTATGAAAAGAATTACCGGGACTTTGTCCACACACTGAAAGACCACGACGTCGATGTCATCCTCATGACGCCCAACCCGCTCCGCTGGACACCTCGTTTACGCGAGCTGTACGGCAAGCCCCCCTATCGGCCGGAGGATGCAGACGGTTTCAACGTGTTCCTGAAACAGTACGCCGCACAGGTCCGTAAGATCGCCAAAGACGAACAGGTTCCGCTGGTCGACGTGTATCGACTGTTCGAAGAACGGGCACAGACCGGCCAGTCGGTCGATGAACTGCTGCTCGACGGGATGCATCCCAATGCGCAGGGACATCGACTCGTCGCGGATCAGCTGCTGGCGATGCTCGCTGACAAGCCAGACGGCCCGGCTGACACGCCACTGATTGCCTCGATCTCGAAAGAGACAATCTGGCGAAATCGCGACGGCCAGAGTCGCACGTGGTTTCATCCCAGGGCCTGCATGATTCCGGGACCAGACGGCCAACCGGTCGCCTTGATGACTCTGCAGGAGATTGGCGGCTCGGATTATTTTGGGCAGGTCCACTGGTCGACGTCGAACGATCTCGGCCGAAGGTGGAGCGAACCGCAACCAATCGCAGCACTCGGGCGGGACCCTGTCCCCGGGCGGACAGACGACCTGAAGGCGGCCGTCTGTGACGTCACACCGCAGTATCATCCCCCCACGCAGACAGTCATCGCACTCGGGCATGTCGTCTTCTACAAGGGAGCCTACTTCGCGCGGAACGAGCAACTAGCCCGCTATCCGGTGTATGTGACACGCACCGCCGAGGGAACCTGGTCCGAACGCAAGATCCTTCACTGGGACGATCCGCGCGGTGCCAGTATCTACACAAACAACTGCGGCCAACGAGTCATCCTCCCCAGCGGCGACGTCCAGATGTCGTTCACCTTTGGGCCACAGCCAACCAACCGCATGGTGGCCGGCGTGCACGCGGCGTATGACGGCCAACACTTGACCGTGAAGGAAGTCGGCCCGGCACTCCACAATCCGAAAGGCCGAGGACTCCTTGAACCAAGCGTCACGCGAGTCGGCGGCAAGATTTGGATCAGCATCCGGGCGGAAGACAACCGAGGCTATGTCAGTGTCAGCGACGACGGGCTCCACTTTGAAGAGAAGAGGCCCTGGATGTGGGACGATGGCGAACCGCTCGAAATGTCGACCACGCAACAGCACTGGCTGACACACAGTGATGGGCTGTTTCTGGTCTACACCCGCAAGGACCCAACCAACGTCAATGTCATCCGCTGGCGGTCTCCGCTATGGGTCGCCCAGGTCGACGTCGAAAATCGCTGCCTGATTCGCTCGACCGAACAGATCGCAGTCCCGCTGGTCGGTGACGGCGTGAACGACCCCAACCACGTCGCACTGATGGGCAATTTCGACGTGACCAACGTCAGTCCGGACGACTCGGTGATTACCGTGGTGCAGTTGATGACCCGCGGCGGTCTGCTGCTGGCCCGAATCCGCTGGTCGAGGCCCAATCGCCTGCCGTTGTGGTAAACTTTCGTGGTGCAATGGCCGACGAATTCTGATAACATCAGTGTCCCCCGATATTGACCCGCCAGAGACTGGACACCTTTTCCAAGAATTCTTCCCGCCATGAGGTAACGCCACCGTGACAGGCTGGTCCAGAGTTGCGTTCGCCCTGTCGGCAATCGTTGCCGCAGTGGGGCCGACAATGGTCAACGGAGCAGAACCGTCGGCGGACGACGTGGCCTTCTTTGAAAGTCGCATTCGACCGGTCCTGGTGCAGCATTGCTACGAATGTCACGCGGCCGATTCCAAAGAGCTGGGGGGCAAGCTGCGGCTCGACAGCCGCGATGGAATTCGGACCGGCGGTGAAGCCGGACCGGCCATCGTGCCCGGCAAACCGGATGACAGCCTGATCATCCAGGCGATTCGTTTTGACGGTCTGGAGATGCCTCCGGACAAGCCTCTACCAGAACAGGTCGTTCAGGATTTCGTGACCTGGATTCAGCGCGGCGCCGCCGACCCGCGAACGGCCGAAGCACTGCAGAAGTCTCAGGAGGC
>CALJUK010001005.1 GCA_937975745.1 uncultured Planctomycetaceae bacterium
CCAAACTCCTCATGCCTTCCTCGATCCCCCCCCACTGGACCTGCTCCCCCCTATGACCGAAGTACCCCCAGGCACCGCTCACCAGGACCGTGGTCACGCCTGCTTCGACCAGGCGGCGAGCCATCAGGGCTTTCTGACCGATACTCTCAGTTCCGTAAGCTTCTCGGGTCGCTGCGGATTCCTGCGAGACATCGAAGGCCCGCTGGACATCGCCAGCGACCTCCGTCTCGTAGTCTTGCTGGGTATAACGGTCGACACGTTCCATTGTGGCGTGCTGGTCCAGGCCTTGTCGCAGCCGATCGAAGTGCCGCCGTAATTCGTTGCGGTCCTGCAATCGCGTACCGTCAATTCCCTGCGGCATGCTGAACCGACCAGCCAGCTCGGCGCCTTTAACAGGTTCGTATTCGGTTCCCAAGTTGGCTGCGCCATAGACATCGGCAACCCACGAATCGGCCAGACCAACGAAGGCTGGCAGGCCTGGTCGGTTGGGGCCGCGAAACTTGGCAGCGACGGAGCCCATCGATGGGTAGCCGGCACCGTCCTTGCCGTTGTCTGTCCGGCGGGCGAGTGGATTGCCAGCCTGCATGGTGATGGGGGTGTGATTACTTGCTGAGCAGTCGACCGATCGGATGATCGACATCTTATCCGCCATGGCTGCCTGCAAAGGCAGGTGCTCGCCGAATTGAACGCCGGGCAGCTTCGTCGAAATACTACCAAACGGTCCCCGAATCTCGCTCGGAGCTGCCGGTTTCGGATCCCACATATCCAGATGGCTGGGACCGCCCGACAACCAGAACATGATGACCGATTTCTGGCTGGACGGTGCATTGGTCGTTCCGGCGGCCTGCGCTCTCAATCGCAGCATGTCCGCCAGCGAAACGCCACACATGCCACTCAGCCCGGCCTGTAGAAACCATCGCCGCGAGCGGACAGTCAATGGATCGGACCCACTGGGAGCAAACAGTTGCGCGAGTCCTGCGTTACCGTGTGAGATTCGGTGGTCCTGGTGGGACATCGGTGTGACCTTCTGGGCGGGGCAACGAGAGGCGGGAACACGGACACGGCGGTCCATCGGCTTGTGAAAACGTCTTGATTGACATCGGCTTTGGGGCCGACGTCATTTCACTCCAATGTATCAGCGGGAATGGATGTAAGCAAGGTTTTGATCGTCCCTGGACGTAGCGGATGTTCATGTAAATCGTGCGGTACAGAATTGGAAATCCGTCTGGAGGGCATTTGACGGCTGTGTTACGCTCCCGGCCCACTCGAAATCCTTTCTGCTGCGACTCTCCTCAGATTCCTCCAAACGCCTCAGTCGTCCCTGTTCCAGGTGATTGGGCGCCGCTGTCACTTCGCCTAATTCTATTTGCACTTCCACATCAGCCCAGGGAGGGGCGTCGATGCCGAAGAAATTCGTCCGCTGGTCTATTGTCTTGATCCTGCTGTTCTTCGGTGGCGTGCACTCGATGCCGTCGGGGGCCTTATCGTGGGAGAGTCTCCTCAAGCAATTGCAGCAGTTGGCCCGTTCGGCCGGAAGTCCGGTATCCCAGGATGGGTTCGCCGGACCCATCGAGGCGGTGGCCGACCTGCCGGTGAACCCGGACGCCATTCGAATTGCAACATTTAACATCCAGGTATTCGGGCAATCCAAGCTCGATAAGCCACAAGTCGTCTCCGTACTGGCCCGTGCGATCCAGCAGTTCGACGTGATTGCTGTGCAGGAGATTCGCTCCGCCGAGCAGGACGTTCTGCCCCGCTTCCTGAAGATCGTCAATCGATCCGGTCGGAGGTACGACTTCCTGATCAGCGAGCGACTGGGGCGGACCGTCAGCAAGGAGCAATACGCATTCATCTTCGACACCGAACGGGTTCAACCTGTGCCGGGATGGGTTTTTACCGTGCAGGACCCGACCGACCGTCTGCATCGACCGCCGTTCGTCAGCCGATTTCGGACGGTTGGAACGGCCTCGGACGAGGCGTTTACATTCACGCTTGTGAATATTCATACCGATCCGGACGAAGCCAAGTCGGAATTGAACGCACTCGACGATGTGTTTCTAGCGGTCGAACAGGACGGCAGTGGTGAGGATGACATCATTCTGCTGGGTGACTTGAATGTCGACGACAAGCACCTGGGCGAGTTGGGGCGAATTCCCGGGATCGAGTGGGTGATCTCCGGGATTCCGACGAACACCCGTCAGTCGGAGCAATACGACAACATTCTGTTTCGAAAAGAGACTACGACCGAATTCACAGGGCGGTACGGTGTGTACAACCTGGAATCGACCTTGGGGATGAGTCTGAACGATGCCCTTGAGGTCTCCGATCACTTGCCAATCTGGGCCGAGTTCAGCATTCGAGAGGCACGGACACCGGGCGTCATGGCGGGTCGTCCCGGCACCCGTTTTTGATTGCAGAAAACCCTTGATCCCAGAGTACTTCCGAGCGCAGGAAAGCTTGCGGGTTGGCGTTGGCGACTGTTATTATTCCGGCGCGAGCGGCATGTTCGAGATTGCCGGTTGGCGAGCGACATCCGCTTCGACCGCTTACCTCAAGGATGGATCGACGATGTCAAACGGACTGGAACAGAAGATTCAGGACAAGACGGCCGTAGTCGGCGTGATTGGGCTCGGTTACGTCGGGCTGCCGCTGATCAGCGCCTTCGTGAACGCCGGCCTGAAGACGATGGGCTTCGATGTCGACGAGTCCAAGGTCGAAAAGCTCAAAGCCGGCAAGAGCTACATCAAGCACGTCGATAGTGCCAATATTGTCCGCTGGCAAAGTGAAGGGCAGTTCGAGCCGACTGCCGACATGGCTCGGCTGGCGGAAGCGGATGCGCTCCTGATCTGTGTTCCCACGCCCCTGTCCGCCAGTCGTGACCCCGATCTGGCCTACGTCGAGGGGACTGCCGAAGCAATCGCGAAAACGCTGCGTCCTGGGCAGTTGGTCGTATTGGAGAGTACGACCTACCCGACAACCACACGCGATGTGGTCCAGCCCATCCTGGCGAAGAGCGGCTTGACCGTCGGTAAAGATTACTACGTGGCGTACAGTCCCGAGCGTGAAGACCCTGGCAACCCGGATTACACCGCCGCTGGCATTCCCAAAGTTGTCGGCGGCATCGACGAAATCAGTGCGCAGCTGGCCGAGCAACTCTACAGCCACGCGATCGTCCGTCTCATTCGCGTCTCCAGTCTGGAAGTCGCCGAAGCCTGCAAGATCCTCGAAAATACCTATCGGGCCGTGAATATCGCGTTGGTGAACGAACTGAAAGTCCTGTTCGATCGCATGGGAATCGACGTCTGGGAAGTGATCGACGCGGCCAAGACCAAGCCGTTCGGTTTTCAGGCGTTCTATCCCGGGCCGGGACTCGGGGGACACTGCATCCCGATTGATCCGTTCTATCTCACCTGGCTGGCCCGCAAGCAGGGATTAAACACTCGCTTCATTGAGCTGGCTGGTGAGGTCAACTCTCAGATGCCGGACTACGTGATTCGCCGCCTTTCTGAATTCCTCAATGACGAGGGGAAGCCAATTCGCGGCAGCAGGATTTGCATGCTGGGAATGGCGTACAAGAAGGACGTCGAAGATCCGCGCGAGAGCCCGTCTTTTGTGCTGATGGAACTGCTGCTCGCGCGGGGAGCCGATCTGACTTACAACGACCCGCACGTCCCGCATTTACCCAAGATGCGCCACCACAACGTGCCCGATATGAGCAGCGTCGAGCTGACTCCCGAATTTCTGGCCTCGCAAGACTGCGTGCTGATCGCGACCGACCATTCGGCTTACGATTACGACTTCATCGTAAAGCATTCGCAGTTGGTGCTCGATACGCGGAATGCGACCCTCAAAGTGACTTCGGGCCGCGAGAAGATCCGCAAAGCGTGAGGAATGCGGACCGAACAGTCAGACGGGCTCAGCCGTCCGATCTTTGGTATCCGCGATTTCGGTCGCTTGTTGGAAGCCTTCCCCGTCTCCCGAGTCCACTGCTGGCAAGACAGGGAAAGGCTGGGCCGATACGGTCTCGCTGTGTTCACGCGGCCTGTGAAGACCGGTGGTTGTATCGGAACGGAACGTCCGCGGCGGCTGCGTCCGCGAGGCGGCCGAGACAAGCGGCAATTCCTCGTACGATCTGCTCCTGCTGGAACGCAGTCAGTTCTGCATAGATCGGCAGAGCCAGTGTCTCGGCGGCTGCCCGTTCTGCTTCGGGGAACGCTCCCGCAGCGTGTCCCAGGTAGCGAAAGCATTCTTGCAGATGCAGTGGAATCGGGTAGTAGACGCCGCAACCGATTTCCCGGGATCGCAAGCCTTCCATCAACTGATCGCGATGTCCACCTTTGACACGGATACAGTACTGATTGAAGACGTGGCGGCATTCCGGAAGTGCAACCGGAATGTCGATGGCATCAAGTAACTGGTAATGCCGGAACAACTCGCCGTAGCGTTTGGCGTTGGCGATTCGCTGTTCGGTCCATTCTTCCAGATGCTGTAGTTTGACGCGAAGGATGGCTGCCTGCAGAGCGTCCAGACGGCTGTTCAAGCCGACTTCCGCATGCTGATATCGGCCGATGTCGCCATGGACACGGAGCCGCCTTAAGCGCCGTTCCAGATCGCCGTCATCCGTCGTGACCAGGCCACCATCACCGGCTCCACCGAGGTTCTTGGTCGGGAAGAAACTGAAACAGCCCATCGTGCCCAGCACGCCCGCGCGACGACCACGATATTCGGCACCGATGGCCTGGCAGGCGTCTTCAATCATCGCGGCACCGGATCGAACGGCAATCCGCCATAATGGTTCCATATCGGCGCATTGACCGAACAGATGCACGGGCATGATGGCTCGTGTGTTTTCCGTGACGGATTCTTCGACTGCTTCCGGACTCAGGTTGAACGTGGTCGGTTCGATGTCGACAAAAACGGGTTTGGCACCGACACGGTGAATGGCACTGGCTGTCGCGAAAAATGTGTATGGGGATGTAATGACTTCGTCACCGGGGCCGATGTCCAATGCCATCAACGCCAGAATCAGCGCGTCCGTTCCGGATGCACAACCGATGGCAGCTCGAGAGTCACAGTACTGCGCGACATCACATTCGAATTCAGCGACCTCGTCTCCCAGGACGAAACGCTGTTCATCAAGGACGCGGTTCACAGCAGTCCGAACGTCATCTGCGATCGTGGCAAACTGGGCTGTCAGATCGATGAACGGTACGGGCTCGGGGGTGTGGATGGTATCCGACATCAGCGACTCCATTCGCTTCAGAGGGAGCAATCTTAAGGGGGAATTGTCGATTGGAATTCTGCAACTTCGACGACTGTCTTGTCCGGCCTCGAATGATGGCCTCGGCAGCGTGGTCTGCGGCGTTGTGGCCGCTCATTTCTCTTTCGTAACGCGTCAATTCGAGGTTGACACTAGGAGCGGTTCCAAAACCTCTGTGTGTTTCGTCTTCGTCCTGTGAACCGGTTTTGAAACGACTTCTACACGAATTCTGTCGGCGGGAAGTGGGGAACTGTCGCGTTATCTTTCGCGGTCTGGACCGCGGCGTACATCGGCGTACCACAAGTCCGGCGCAGCCCCATTCGAAGATGGCGTCTCCTCGGCCATCCTGAAACAGCTGCCCGCCTGATCTCGACGGGGCGGTAACTTACGGCTGGTTGCGAAACGTGTCAAGACGAGCCGGCCCGTTCCGACCGCCGGACCTGACACGCAGTGGAGAACAGGGGTGTTGGTCGTCGGGGACGTTACTTGTTGCGGATGGCCCACAGCGAATCGAACGTCCGCAGGTAGATTGTCCCGTTCGAGATCGCGGGCGATGCCGATATCGATTCGCCCAAGTCGTTCTGCGACAGAATCTTGAACTCTCGACCGGTCTGGACCACCGTCACTTTGCCGTCCCGAGCGGTCAGGTACAGTTTTCCGTCACCCAGCACGGGAGAGGCACGGTGGCGGTCGCGGTGAGTCCGCTCCTGATAAATGACTTCGCCGGACTGCGCCTCCAGGCAGATGAGATTGCCATTCTCACGACAAAGATAGACCAACCCATTGTGAATGACCGGTGAGGGAACGTCGGGCGTGTTATCCGGAAGCGTCCAGACGTGGGCCTTCGGATTTCGTGTGATATCGCCCCGGAAGCCGGGTCGGAGAGCGAAGACCGGGCCATTCTTGGCTGTCGGGACGACAATCAGTCCGTCGGCGGCGGCCGGCGAGGCGACGAACCGCAGTGTGGGGTGGTAGTCTCGCTTGGGATCGTTCCGCGGATTCAGGCCACCGCACCGCCAGAGTTCGCGACCGTCCTGGGTGTCGTAGGCCACCACGTAGTCTGCGCCGTGAGTCACCAGATAATGTTGCGTGCCGTCGTCATACAGGATGGGGGAGGCGTAGGAATGTTCGTTTTCCTGCGACGCGCCCGTCACACGTCCAGTCCGCCAGATTTCTTTGCCGGTCAGCTTGTCGATGGCCGCGACGCTGGCTTCGTGCGTTTCGGCCTGGCCATCGCCGTGAATGAACTGCAGCAGAATTCGGTCCTGGTAGAGTACCGGTGTCGACGACATTCCAAATTGAATTTTGAACGGTCCATACCGTTCGGCAAGGTCCAAGGCCCACACTTGTTTGCCCGCAAGTGTGTAGCAGGCCATTTGGCCATTGCCCATCATCACCCAGACGTGTTGACCGTCGGTCACAGGCGAAGGAGATGCCGAGTTTCCTTCGTCACCACGGACGTCTTTGTTCCCCTGGCCGACTTGCTGTCGCCAGCGTTCCTTCCCGTCGGTGCCGATTGCCAACAGCAGCAACTGGTCACTATCGACTGTCGACACAAAGATCTGGTCATTCCAGACGACAGGTGTTGCGCCGGCCGGACCGGGGAGAGGCAACTTCCACGCGACGTTGTCGTCGGACGACCACTTGGTGGGCAGGTTCGTCTCGTCACAAATACCGTTCTGATGGGGGCCACGCCATGTGGGCCAGTTGTCGGCCCAAGCGACCGACGGTACGAAGTAGACCAAAGCCAACGCCAACTGGCAGGCAGATGCAAATTTGGGCATGCGTGATGACCTCGCCTTGAGGAGTATCGCGGACAGGTGGGAGCAACGGGCAGGGTCGACGAATCGACCCGTTGCACCGGGCTGGGTGCTATTGGCCATTGCCATCAATCGGCAGTGAAGTACGTCATTATCAACGCAACACGAGAACCAGTTTCAAAACCGGTCGGTGGCAAGTCTTCTGCCAGTGGTTTCAGGACGAAGACGAAGCACACAGAGGTTTTGGAACCGCTTCGAGTGCCTTG
>CALJUK010001006.1 GCA_937975745.1 uncultured Planctomycetaceae bacterium
AAGAGCGACTCGCGCATCCGCTCGCAGAGTTGCCCCAGGACATCAATCGTCGCGTCGGTACTTCCGTCGTTCACCAGCAGCAAGCAGTCTTCCGGATAATCGGTGACGTACTGCAACAAGGCTTCGGACCGTAATCGGTCGGCCTCGTTGTAGCACGGTATGACGACGATCGAACGCATGATGGGAACACTTCTAGTCCGCATTGCGGACAATTGTGGCGGCGTTTGAACACCGAATGATCTGCAGATCAGGCAGATTACGCCGCCAGAAGCCGTTATCTGTCGGCGCAGCGGGCTCTAGCTGATTGCCACGGCCGCGGATTGCTCGCTGAGGTACACCCCGGCGACAGGATCGTAGTGGTCGATCATCTCGGATGATTTGTGGCGAATCTCAACCGAACCCTCTTTCCGCTGGACGGCCGCAATCAGACTGACGCCGGCGGTGCTCGATGTCCGATGCCTTGAGTGAAGCGCCCGCCCCAGCCGTCGCGACTCGCCGGAAAAAACACGATCCAAGGCCCAATTCATGGGTGCCATTGGAACATGCAAATCTGTTCCAGACTTGCCAGACGTTGTCCCCCGTCGACGATTGCGTGCGCGAATGGACTTCACAATCGGGTACAAGCGTGTGTTGCAATAGCTGACCAATCGACATTCGACCGGCTGTCCGGACCAGATCTCTTCAAAACGCGGCAGGTCGTATCGACGGTAATGTCCGAAGTGGACGTCGTGCTCACTCCACAACTGAAGGTCAGCCGGCACGGTCATCAGAAACCATGTCCCCGGCTTGACGCTGTCGAGTAACTCAGAAAACATGAGTAGATCGTCAGGGACATGCTCCAGTACGTCCATCAACAGGACGACTTGCACATCCTTCATCTGCTCGCCAAGCTCCTGAGGAGCCCGTCCGCACAGAAATTCGACGTCAGGGAATCGCTGCTTCGCCAGAGAGATCGCCGCTTCTGAAGTATCGATCCCAATTGTCCGGTACCCGTCCGCGAGCGACGCGATATTCCCCCCCGTTCCGCAGCCCACGTCGAGAACGACGGATTTTCTGTCTGGTGGAACGAGTTGCTCGATCACAGAGCGCATGATCTTCCGGCGACCGGTAAACCACCAGTGCTTCTGCTCGATCTCTGCGTGTAGTTCAAACTGGGGCGTATCCACTTTGATTTCTTTCCACTCATCCAATCACACGGCTCACCGTTGTCGTTGACGAACTGCGTCAGATCATTTCCCATCCGCCGCCAAACAGAAACGCACTGATGACGAGCAACAGCGACGAGACAACAACCATCGGCCATCTCCAGTGTGACTTAGGAAGCCCCCTTCCCGCCACAACAAAAAAGGGAAGGGCCACCCATAAGTAACGTCCCAGCGAGGCCACGGTCCCCGTGGTCAACGGCAAGATCAATGTCGCCAGGCAAGTCAGTCCCCACCCCCAATGCCAGCGAAAGACGGCCGGAAGTAACGCAATCGCGATGATCGCCAGGTACGGATCCAGGCCCCTCGCCGACAGCAGCACGGGCCAGGGATCCTCGGATTGCACCATCGCGATCAGCGGGATCAACGCGGCCTTGACGATCGACAGGATCCACAGCAACGGATTGAGTCCGACGCCCGCCGGTCGGAAGTTCTTTTGAATCGTGACAAAGTACAGCGGATCGTCGAACCGCCAAGCCAGGTATCCCATAAAAGCGAGCAGGCCCGTCAGTGACAGACAAATGCCAACGAGGACCATCGGCCACCTTCTGCTGAAGAGTTCTTTGACAAACGGACCACCCAACAAGATCCCCGGAAGTCGGACTCCCCCCGCAATACCGACGCAAGCCCCTGCCCAGGCATATCGGCCCGAATGCACCAGGCAGAGGACGAGCACTTGGATCAACGCCACCGGCGCTTCCGTGTAGGGCACCACACTAAAGAAGGCCAGCGGATATGTCAGCCAAAGGGCGATTGTCCAGCGGGCGACCGCCGCACCTTCTGTTTTCCACAGGAAGCCGTACAGCAGGCACACGGCCCCCAGCGCGCAGACGTTCGCGACGATCAAACCTGCCACAACAGCAGGAACACCGGTCAGTGTCACCAAATAGACCAGCATTGGGAAGACGGGGAAAAAGACCGCATTCTGCTGCCATTTCAGTCCAGGTTGGCCGACGTAGCCCTGTTCTACGATGCTCAAATACCAGAACGTGTCCCAATGGATCAAAGGACTGACGGCTGACCAGGGTCCGCCGAGTGTCAAACCGATCATGGGGCGCTGACCGAAGGCTTCGGGATCCTGCGCGTAGTCCTGATAATATTTCGACAGATCACTGATCACTCCGGCCCGAGGATTATCCTTCGTCAGGTCGTAACGATCTGCAATCGGCAGGAAGATGGCCCCCAGTGTCATCGCCATCACGCAGACAATGCGGCTCACCAGCCAAGCCATGATCGGCTCGATGTAACGGATGCTGTGCCGCTGGCCACCGGCTACTACCTGCGAAGGCTCACCTGTGGACGTATTGGGGCGTGACTCGGAAGGACATAAGGAGGCATCCCTGTCATCCGCGTGGGATGCAGTCCCGTCCATCGCCATCGTCACCGTTTTCTCCGCAGACATGAACCACCGCTTCCACAATCATTCTCAATTCAACGTCTTCACCCCGCCGCAATTCCGCAGACGCTTCAGTAGACACGTTCAACCCTGTCCTGCTCCCACAGCTGAATGTGGTAGCGCCCCTCTTCAGGATGCGAGTGGCAGTCTCGACAATGACGCCAATCAGCCGTGGACGCGAGTTTCCGCTACAGCGTGATCCGCACCCCATGCGATTCGATGCTTCGTTGGGCTGCTTCAAGGATTTGCACACCGCGGAGACCCGACTGACCGTCCGTGTTGGGTGCCTTGCCTGTTTCGATGCATTCGACGAAATGTCGGACCATATTCTGCAAGGGCTCGCGTTGCGGAAGATGAGGCGACCAGACATCCCCGGTCCGGTAGCCAATCATTGTTTCGCGACGGGGATCTGGCTCGCGCGCGATCGTGATTCCCCGTTCGTAGACTTTGACCTTCTCGGCCACTTCCAGATCGTCATAGACGATGCTCTTATTGCTCCCACCAATCATGAAGTGGCGCAGCTTAACCGGGCTCAGCCAGTTCACATGAAAGGACGCCATAAAACCGTTCCCGAAGTCGAGATTCACGTAGGCAACATCCTCAATCTCGCGGGCCTGGTCTGTGTGGCACTTTCCAAAGGCGGAAACGCTTTTCGGCAGCTTTCCAATGAGAAAATCTAGAATCGACAAATCATGCGGTGCCAAATCCCAGATCACGTTCACATCATGCTGGAACAGACCCAGATTGATCCGCACGCTGTCGATAAAGTAGATATCTCCCAGTACGCCGGACTCGACGATTTCCTTCATCTTGATCACAGGCGGGCTGTAGATAAAGGTGTGATCAACCATTAGAACCCGGCCGGCCTCTTCAGCCGCTTTGACCATCCGATTGGCATCGACAACCGAATCGGCCATCGGTTTTTCGACCAGCACATGCTTTCCCGCTTCCAATGCCGCTAATGCCAGCGGCGCGTGCGTCCGGACCGGTGTGGCGATGCAAACCGCATCGATATCGTCGCGGGCGAGTAGGTCCTCGAACTGCGACATGCCTTCGATCCCCGGATAGGGCGCGATGACCTGTTGCAGGCGCTCAGTGTCGCGATCGCATACGACAACCAGATTGGCTGTCGGACACGCGACGAAATTGCGAATTAAATTGGGCCCCCAGTAGCCGGCCCCGACAACACCTACATTAATCATAAGCCTCTTGTCCCTGTTGCCCACGACGCTGGCTTTCAGTCACGTTACCACAGGCCTTGTGCATCCTCACGGTTGAGGAGTTCTACCGGCCGTAACAGTCACGGTTCGAAGTCCACCCTCCGCAAGTGCAATGAGTCGGCTGTGTCGTCCGTAGTCCCAACCGGTTTGACCGCTTCACCACGACTCACACGGGGCAGCAAATTGGCGAAGTTTACTCCCGCAAGAGTCAAATGCCACGTGTTGGTTGGACGCGCATTGATCTCGGTGACATGAGGCCGATCGTGATCGTCGCACTTCGCAACGACGGTAAAAACACTCTGTGACGATTCGCCGAGTTGACTGGCATCGTCGCGATGCCGCGTCGCGCTGACACTGGCCACGCCCGCCACACCGGAAGCTGTCGTGTCGGCCCCCAGGTAACTGACTCGCTCGTGAACTGTGCTCGCCGACAGTTGCCCACCGCGATCGAACAACATGGTCGTCGCCAGGCTCACCCCGGGAAGTAAGCGGGACGCCATGGACCGACCCCAGCCCCGTTTGAGTTCCAGCCAACGCGACGCGTCGTTGACAGAGTCGTCGCAATACGCCGTCATCGCCGGCTGTTTCAACCAAGTCTTCGGTCTGGCGAATTCCGAGCGATTTATCGATGACCATTGTCAGGCCAAATCGCCTGGGCTTCCACTCGCGGAGTGCAAGATCGACCTGCGGAAACGCGAGTGGAGACTCGGTTTGTGGCTTGGCGTAGGCCATTCCACTGGTTTCCTTAGTAGCACATGCAAGGGTCGGCCGGACATATCACCTGACATCCATCGGCAGAGGTCAGCCACCCGCAACTGCCGACGGAATGACGAAAGCACGTCACATGAGTTCGCCACTCCGGACGGACTCTGACGTGCCCACACAAGTCATTCCGCAAATCCAGTGCCAACCCAGGCTTTAGAAACCGAGCCCCGGTCGACAAATTCCGCGGAGATACTTTTTGCCAGCCCGGTCGTCATTCTCCGCCTGGCCCTTAGGGCGTGGAGGCCCATTCGCTGGCATTTGCAGTCATCCCTGTGCAGTCGGCCTGCTGAAACCCAGCAGAATGGACCCGAGAAACTGCTGGGGGTCACGTCTGTTGTCCCGGCGGCTTACCGCGATCCTTCGTCCAGATGACTCCTCTGTTCATAAAATTGAACATACCACTGCGGATCAGAAGGGCGAAATGGGGCGCGATTCACATGCATCCAGTATGTCCGCCAACCGCCGCACTCCATTCCCACAATTGGCCGTATGGCCGGCCTTCCACCGGGACCATCATGACCGTACCGGACGCCGCCTCTGCCCCGATCGATTCGAGCAGCGCATCGCGCTGCGAAACACTTTGCCGACCATGCTCCTCTGCCATTGTCCCGGCCAGCCGTAGCATGTGCGATCAGCGGACCGAAGGTGCCCCCAACCGCAGTGCCTTCTATCAACGAGATCTACCGGACACGGACGACACGGACGCCAGGTTTTCGGGAAGATGCTTCCACAACGCATCACAGACGCGGTCCTGGTCTTCGTGGGACAGGTCTGGAAACAGCGGCAAGAGCAGCGAATGGTCGCTCGCCCATTCGGAATGCGTTAACGACTCACTGCCGCGTGCCGACCGATACGGCGGTTCGCGGTGACTGAGCATGATGCCGCGGCGCGTGGCAATCCCGTCGTCGAGCAACCGCTGCATCAACTCGTCACGGCTGAGCGGCGCATCGGGGGACAGCTGGACCGCGTAACTCTGAAAGTTCGATTCACACCCGCTCGGTTCGATCGGTGTTGATAACCAGGGATGGTTGGACAGCGCATGCGAATAGCGGGCGGCTTTTTCGCGGCGCAGTCGGACAATCTCATCCAGTTTCGCCATCTGCACGCAGCCAATGGCCGCCTGAATGTCGGTCATGCGGTAGTTGTAGCCGACACACACGTATTCTTCCTGGATGACTTTCTGAGACGCATGCCGCACCGTGTCCGGAACATTCATCCCATGTTGCCGCAGTAACCGCATCCGCGCCGCGATGTCTGCATCGTTGGTCGTAATCATCCCTCCTTCGCCACAGGAGATCACTTTTCGTGGATGAAAACTGAAACAGGCCATCGTCCCATGTCCGCCGATCGGTCGACCTTGATAGCGGCTACCGATCGCGCACGCGGCATCTTCGAGCAACAGCACACCGTGCTTATTGGCCAATTCCGCGAAGCGGCTCATGTCGGCTGGCATGCCGATCTGATGAACGACCAGAATCGCGCGGGTGCGGCTGGTGATGGCTGCGCGGGCGGCGTCCGGATGAAGGTTGTAAGTTTCGGGGTCGACGTCAGCGAAGACTGGCGTAGCCCCGGTATAAGCGATGGAATTAGCCGTCGCGATAAAGCTCATCGACGGGCAGATGACTTCGTCCCCGGGGCCTATCTCGAGCGCCAGCAAAGCCAGATGAAGTGCCGTTGTGCAACTGCTGACGGCGACCGCGTGGGTTGCTCCGCAGTACTCGGCCACGGACTGTTCAAAATCCGCAACTCGGGCTCCCTGTGTCAGCCAGCCAGATTCAACGACGGCTCGGGCCGCCTCTGCTTCTTCGGCCCCAAGAAACGGCTTCGTGATGGGAATCATCGCACCGCCTCGGAATTAACCTGACCGCGTGCCGATGCCGACAACGCCTGGTCGTAGTGTTCCGACTGACCGCGTTCGAGTACGTTTCTCCGCCAGTCGACCAGACGTCGCAGCCCTTCTTCCAACCCGATCCGGGCTTCAAAGCCAAGCATCTCGCGAGCCTTACGGACATCCGCCAACCGTCGCGGCACGGGATTGACGGCGCGTTCCGGAAGAAACTCCGGCTGGAGATCTTGACGCCCGGTCACATGGAGCAAAGCGTCCAACAGTTCTTTGAGGCTCGTCTCTTCGCCGCTGGCGACATTGAAGGCTTCGTCGGAAATGTCTGACTGCATCGCCAGCAGATTGGCGCGTGCGATGTCCTCACTGAAGACAAAGTCCATCGTTTGCCGACCGTCGCCAAAGATCTTCGGGCTTTCGTTGCGGTCGATACAGTCCAGACAGCGGATAAGGACTTCTGTGTATTTGCCAAACACGTCCATCCGCGGTCCATACACGTTGAAGTACCGCAGGACGTTGTACTTCAGACCATACATTTCCGCGAAGGAGCGTAACATGCCTTCGTTGGCTGTCTTGGCGGAACCGTACCAGGTCCGATTGTTGTAGGGGTGATGCGACTCGGGCGTCGGGAAGACGTCGGCCATCCCGTAGACCGATGCAGACGAGGCCGCCACCAGCTTCTGGACACCCGCCTCGACGCAAGCCGTCAGGACATTGAACGTCCCCGTCACAAGAACGTCGAGACACTCGCGTGGCTGCTCGGCACACAAGGTGATCCGAATGGCTGCCTGATGAAAGACGGCATCAACGCCATCGAACAGGGGGCGAATGCGTTCGAAGTCCCGAATGTCGGCCTGTTGCAGTTCGACA
>CALJUK010001007.1 GCA_937975745.1 uncultured Planctomycetaceae bacterium
TGACAATTGCCCGTACCAGAACGGAATTCTGGTCTGCTGGATGGTCGATTGGGCCGGTTCGACATCCGGGCGGCGTTTCCATCAGGCTCGCCCGGGTCCGTACGGCGGCTTCGCAGTCAACCGCGAAGAAGACTACGTCAAACTTCCCTACATCGACTTCGATAAGACGCGTGGCTACCTTCCAAACGACTGGTGGAGGAAGTGGATTCGGCAGAACAAGGCGAGCGATCCCTACTGGCAGGCGATTGCGTACGAGACGCCCGAGAGCTTCTCGAAAATCACCGTCCCATCGCTGGCCATTACCGGCTGGTTCGATGCGAACTTTCCGGGGACTCCTCGAAACTACCTTGGAATGCAACAGCATGGGGGAACGCCCGCCGCCAGACGGCCCCGAATGGTTGTCGGCCCATGGCAGCACATCATCAACAGTCAGCGTGCACTGGCTGGTGTCGACTTTGGCGACGAAGCCATCATCGACTGGGATGGCTATGTGATGCGATGGTTCGACTACCACCTGAAGGGAATCGACAACGGCGTCCTCGATGACCCACCCGTACACCTATTTGTCCTGGGTCGAAACGAATGGCGGACGGCAGAGAACTGGCCTCTACCCGAGACAGAGTTCACAAAGTTTTATCTCCACAGTCAGAACGGAGCAAACTCCTCCAACGGTGACGGACAGTTGACGACGCGACCGCCCGGGTTCGAGCCTCCCGATCACTACACGTACGATCCGAAGGCACCGACACCGTCGGCAGCGTTCGAAAATGGACACATCGACGGCCCACGCGATGTCAGCCAGATCGCCCTGCGTGACGACGTGCTGGTCTACAACACGCCAGAGTTGTCCGAAGATGTCGAACTCATCGGCCCCGTCACCGCCAAGTTGTTCGCAGCAACCGATCGCCCCGATACTGACTGGATGGTGCGGTTGATTGACGTCCACCCGGACGGAAGGGCTCTGTTTCTGGCTGAAGGTGTGATGCGAGCCCGCTTCCGCGATCCAGCCGATCACGGCCGGTTTAACGGGAATCAAATCAGTACTCTTTCGCCCGGCACGCCCTACGAATACACGATCGACTTCTGGCGACCGATCGGAAATGTCTTCCTCAAGGGACACCGCATCCGAATCGAAATCTCCAGCAGCTACTTTCCGTACTATCTGCTCAATCCCAATTCGGCCGACGACAATCTGGGCTTGGCGACCGAGTTCCACAAAGCCCGGCAGACCCTTTTCCACGATACGGTCCGTCCGTCGCACGTTGTTCTGCCGGTCATCCCGGCCACGAAATAATCACCCACAGTCCGCGTCGAAACAGTACGATTGAATCCTCGCGCATTCCGCCAACGACAGGTGCCCCTTATGCACGTTTCCCGCCGCAATGGAACGTTCCCGTTTGTTTCACTTCTTGCAGTCGCCACGTTCTCGCTTCTGCTGGTTCTCAATGGCCTCGCAGTGCAGGCGGCTGTTCCAGCAGGTGAGTCGCAAGAGAATCCCGAGTGGAAAGTCGGCGTGGCATCGGCAAAAGTGACACCGGACGCTCCTCTTCCGATGGCTGGTTATGCCGGCCGCAAGGAACCGGCGGAAGGAACCGAGCAGGACCTGTTCGCCAAGGCGATCCTGTTCGAGGATTCCACCGGAAAGCGAGTCGTGTTTATCACGCTCGATTTGATTGGCGTGACGCACGAATTGCGAACTCACGTCGCCGAACAGGTAGCAGAGAAATTCGGAATCGCATCGGAAGCCCTGCTGATGAACGCCTCGCACACGCACTGCGGGCCGGCTTACGGCCGGGACGAGTCAGCCGAATACTTCGCCTGGTTGAAAGATCGGCTCGTCCAGTTGGTCGGCGAGTCGCTGGAGTCGCTGGAACCTGCCTCGCTGACATACAGCCACGCCAAGTGCAGTGTCGCGATGAACCGCCGCACGCCGACCGCGACCGGATACCGCAATCATCCCAACCCGGATGGTCTGGTGGACCACACCGTTCCGGTCCTGGCAGCTTATCGTCCTGACGGCGACCTTCGTGCGGTCGTCTTCGGGTACGCCTGTCACAACACGACGATGGGCTTTCGCAAGTGGTTGGGAGATTACGCCGGCTTCGCGCAGGAGTATTTCCAGGCCGACCATCCCGGAGTGACAGCCCTATTCATGATGGGTTGTGGCGGGGACCAGAATCCCTATCCGCGAAGCGAACAGAAGTACGCGCAAATGCACGGCCGCTCCCTGGCAACTTCCATCGAAGCCGCATTGGAAGAGAACCAGGGGTCGCCCCTACACCGTCGAGTCGTTCACGGTCCGCTCCGATCCACGTTGCAGACGGTCGACCTCTCCTTCGAGACACCCAACCGACCCGACGTTGCCTACCCGGTGCAGGTGATTCGCTTCGGTAACGACATCATGCTGATTGCACTCGGCAGCGAAGTCACAGTCGACTACTCGCTCCGGTTGAAATACGAACTGACGCGGCTGGAGGGTCCCGAAATTTGGGTTGCCGGCTATTCGAATGTGTACGACGGATACATTCCCAGCCGCCGTGTTCTGCTGGAAGGGGGTTACGAAGCGGCCAGTCGTCCCTGGAAGCCGGACCTGGAGGAACGCATCATTACCAAGGTGCACCAGATCGTCGGCGAACGGGAAGGTCAACCCGCCACGGCGAAATAGGCCCTGCAAGCCGAATAACCGCCCCGACAGTCGCCATCGACGACACCATCGAGCAAACATCTGTCATCCACCGAACATCTTGACGGTCCCTGTTCGATTGTGGACACTCGAGACGTTGATGCGCACCGTTCTGCCGTG
>CALJUK010001008.1 GCA_937975745.1 uncultured Planctomycetaceae bacterium
ATCGACAGGATCATCTCGCAGTAGTGGCGGTACATCTCGCCGATCGTCTGCCCCAAGGTCGTCCTACTCAACGGCACGAACACCGATCCGCATTCGCGCGGCGTCTACGAGCGATGGCTGGAGCGGCACGACGGGCAAGAAATCGTCAGCGGGTCCGTGAGGCGCAAATTCGGTCCGTACGATGTGCCAAGCATGGCCTTGGATCTCTTCGTCAGATGCCTGCAAGAGATCGTCGCAATGATCTCGGAACGTGGTATCGGCGACGGGAAGACGATGGACAAAGCTTTGGAGCGTCTTGCGTCCGAGCTTGTTCTGCAACCTCGGTAATCTTTGTGGGGTGTCCACAAGCTGTTGCGGTATGTGTTACAGCATCGTACCGTTCCACGAACCGCCGCTTGCAGATCGCGGAACGGTGACGCCCGGAGGTCATGGAGTTGATCAACCGGCACTTTCTTCAGCCGACCCGACACCCGTTCACTGACGGTGTGGACGCGCCTCCCGGTGGCTGTTTTAACCCGCAAACTGCCACCGCTCTGTCCCGTTCGTGCGTTGCAATATCGTCTTTCGAGATCTCCGTAGAGATTGACCGCTCCGGCGCCCACGTTCGACGCAGACACATTGCAGATGTCGACCGCGATCTACCGCCGCTTGAGCCCAAGCCGAGCCAGCGAGACCCTTGTGATGCCAAAGATTTGTTGCCACATCTTTACACGCGCTCCGCAACTTGGGCATGCGCTCAGCTCAGCAATCGTCGTCCTGCGTGCTGCACATGGTGCGCTTCTTCGCAACTGCTTCGCGGCCCATGCTGGCAATGCCCGGTACGGCTGTGCTCCACCGCCTGACATGCTGATGATGCCAACCACGCCACCATCCGAATTCACGATTGGAGCGCCAGACGTACCCGATTCGATCTGACTTTTGTGTTTGACGCTGAGAAAGCAGTCAGTTGCTGTTGCATTCCCCTCGACCAAGTCCCGGTCGTGAGTCACAGTGTGAACAACAAACTCGTCGCCAGATTCGTAGATACGATCAGAGAGAGGGACACTCGCATAGCGAGTCGAGCAAGTGTTGAAATCTTGGGCGTCTGTGACCAACTCTCGGAGCTCGTAATCCTCCTCGCTGTCTCCTTCGAATTCCGAAGGATCCGGAGGCGGTTCGTCAATGGACTCAAGCAACGCGATATCGAGGACTGGGTCAACCGTGACGACACGGAAGAGAAACTTTGTGTCTCCAAAGAAAACCGCTTCAACAATGTTGTCATTCCTTGCGAATTGACCTGACCGAAGATCAATGCAGTGTCGAAGACAGTGGGCAGCTGTGAGGACGTAGTTCCCCGCGACATGCACACCGAGACCAAGTCTCCCGACGTTAACCGTCCCACGAATCGCGTTCGCGAATATGTCCATCATTCGCCTCGTTGCGTGTACAACGACTTGCTGCTGATACGCACTCTGGAAACTCCTGCGGCGTGTCAAATTCGCGCGATCGCGTCGATTGCAATGACTTCGTCGACAGTCAAGGATTGGATCGACTTGATGATCGCGTCGATGATCGGCTCCTGAGGTACAGGTTCCTCGATGTCGCCGGAGAATTCTATCTTGGCCTCAGCCAAGGCCATACTCCCCGGGTGCCAGTTCAGCGTACCGCCGCTGAATCCTCGCTCCAGTGTACGCAGCACGCTATTGGAGGCTCGCTGTCCACCTTTGCACCAAATCCATGACCGCATCGCTCCACGGTCGTGATCGACGGAGATCCCAACCTCAAGCCGCCAATCCGGTCGACCATTCGGGGGAGCCATTCGATATCGGAGCTCCCAGTCGCGCTCGACGTTGCTGCGAACACGTCGGAATGCACTGATTGAGTTCAAGTGAGTCTCGACGGGGGCCAAACAAGCGACGAGGAGTTGTTCCGCGTCCGCGCAGGCCTGATCTCCCACTCGCGCGACTCTCTTGAGCGTGGCTTCGGGATCGTCACGACCGTCCGTGTCCGGCTCATCTCCCTCGTAGTCATACAGCCGGTTCATCTCGGCCGGATAGTTGAGGTAGAACAGCGGACACTTCCCGACGTTCGCCATGTTCTGGTCCCCCAGTTCTCGCGCGACGGGTTGACCTCAAATACTCGACAGCTGCGTAAGGGTCCGCGGAATCGGTCGTCGCGTCGATGCAAACGCCGCACACGTCCCGCAACACACCGGCCAAGTAGAACCGTAGAAAGTGGTATCCGGGCGTTTCTCTCAAGTCCGGCAATGCGTTGCCGAAGATCTCTGCCAGTTCCAGGAACGAAATTGACTGCCAATCATGTTCGTCACCCGTTTGTGGCTTTCGACGATCCGGCGTCAGAAGTATCCGAATATCTTGGCTCACTTCAGCTTCCGCGTACAGCCACGAGTCGTACCGTGTCAGCTGTTCCTGGCCTTCATCTGCATCGATCTTGGCCTCGATCACAAGACGCCATGATTCATCGCTGCCGTCCAGTTTACATCGCCCCGTGGCCAGTATGTCGAGCCGCCCAGCGGTCAGTTCGTCCGCAGCGCTTTCAATGCCGCACTCGCTTTGCACACGATCGACATGTGTGATGCAAAAGTGTGACGCCTGTTCACGGAGAACGTATTTGAGAAACGCCTCCAGCAGCCGACCCTTGAAACCGTGCTCACCGGCCGGATTCAGCAACCAGGCGAGTGTACGCGTATGCGCCGTCTCCAGCCGGCCGTAGCCCATGGTTCCAAACAGGCTGACCGGACAATGGATGGGATCATCTGCCGGCACCTTGGCCAGCAGCGAACTCAGTTCCCTTCTACGACGGTCCCGCAGTTCCTTCAGCGTATGCCCGAGTTCGATCAGGTCTGTGGTCGATACTCGCGTCTCTGACTGCAGCACGTTGGCGTACGCCACGTCTAGGTCGACCAGAAATGTCGACGGCAGCTGAAAGTCCGAGTCAGCCGCGAGAACTCGGTCGAGATCGTCCAGAAACTGCTGCATCAAAGGCCCTGTAGACTCCTTGGCAATAATTTACCCCGAAAACAACTGGCTGATCCTGCTGGGAAGATTGAGGTTGCTTCGAATTGCCGGCGAGGTCTTTTCGTGACGAATACCACGCAACCGTGATCGCGTCCTCGTGTGCTTCACCAACGTCACAATCGAGTTGTCGGATCTCACGGTGGCAACTTTGAGTACGATGACATGAGTCCATTACGTGACGGAACTTGCCCGCTGCTCTGGCGACCAACAATCTGTACTACGTACTGACCGATCCAGTTGTTGACGACCCAATCACGCAGCTCGTCGGACAACTCAATGTATCGCTGTCGCCACTTCGGATTCGATTCGATGGCCAGACAGACCTCGTCGATAATGTCTTCAGAATACGGTCGCGGAATCGAGTTCAGAACTTCTTGAACAAGCAATTCAACGCCGGCAGTTCGTTTCGACATGGAAGACTCCAATGCGGTAAATACGACGAATCGCATCATCAGAAGTTAAGTTGAAGATCTTTCCGACTCTCCGGGTTTCGACCGGCCGGGGAATGAGATCGAGTTGATCTGTCGCTCCGAATCGCTGGTTCCGCATCGAACGCAGACAAGCGCGACAGGCCCATCGTCGCGGTGCTGCTGATTGTGCTCGGCGAGGGCATGTTCAAGTTTTTGGAAGTCAGATGGAAAGCCGTCGACGGCGACGAACGCTGCAACCTTGACGACCGGCTGTGACTGGCTGATGAACGAATCGGCGAGGGACCGGCCATGCGTGGAATCGAATACATGTTCCACAAACGTCCAAGCTGAGTCGATTGCTCGGTCCCGATGCGCATTCGCGAACTCTCGATATCGATGCAGTTCGTCTTCACCCCAGAAACACCGGATTTTGTCACGGTATTCGATCGCTTGGTTCACGGCTCGGTGGTCGAGGTCTCTCGCCCCGCGCCGCTTCACTTCGCCAACAATGCAAAGTGGGCGGTCATCCGCAATATACAGAATATCAAGACGCTTTCCGTCGCCACGAAGCAGCCGCACATTTCTGATTGGATGGAATCGCACTGCCGGTTGTGGATCGGGCGCACCCGCAGCAAGAATGTCGGCAGCAACCGCATCGCAATGCTGAATCAGGACCGCCTCAATGGGTCGCTCCCCGTTGGGGTGCTGACCGGAAATCGAATAGGGGTCGAGCAAGAAATCGTAGGGCGGATGCTTCTTTCCAGTGTTTGCCATGAGATTTCGCCGATTGTTGTTGTTCGGACAACGTTACGGCAACGCTTGACGCCTCACAAGCAGAGACCAGTGCGCAGTACAAACCCGCGCACCTGGTTGCCCGGGTGCGGGGGTGGCCGTGGCGGCCAGGCGGACTTTTCAGCACGTTTGACCGCATCGGCGCTCAATCGGATAGGCAATATGTCGCTGCTGCGAGTAATGCTCGTCGTCCATACAAATGTCGAATCGGAGCAACCTCGCACCTGTGAGAGTGCAGATTCGCATTCACTCCGCGCCGGCGGTACGCTGGTTAGGACGGATGCGGTCTAGGCACGGAGGCCGTTCCCGTTAAGGTGATCGAGCCACGTCCATGTCCAGCCCGCCCCCTGCACTAACGGTTCGGGACCTGCGTCGCCTCTGGAAACCCTAGAGCCAGTTACAGAACCTGTAAATTACTGAACAGCTTTGGCAAGCGACTTGC
>CALJUK010001009.1 GCA_937975745.1 uncultured Planctomycetaceae bacterium
CTTGCGGTTTATTCCCCTCGGACTTGCCCTGGCTGCACTCCAGCTGTGCCAGGTTCCTTCCAACGGGAGTGGCAGACGCGGCCGTCTGAATCCGACGGCCCAAGCGGCCGCCGTGACCGCGTTGCTGGTCCTGACATCGGGACTCCTGACGCTAGCACCTGCCGCGTCAATCCTTTCGCCGCTGGAATCGCCCATCGCAATGGCTGCGGGAATTCCCACCCCGGTCTCGTCCATCGGCTGGACGTTCGTGGCGATGTTGTTTCTGGCGTGTTGGGCCACGGGTACCTGGACCGCTCGTCTGCTGGCTGGCAGTTCATCGGGCTCACCGCGAATGGTCGGAATTCTTCCGTTGGGATTGAGTCTGCTCGCAGTGTTCACCGACATCCTCTTCGGGAGCGTGTCGGCTGTCCTGCCGAGCGAAGTCGGGGCGACCAGCGTGAATGTCCTGCAACATCTCGTAATCGGTCCGGCCGTGGCCGTCTGGTCTTCCGCCGCAATCGGACTGCTGTGGGCGTTGCTGCTCGCGTGGCTGCAACCGGCAGAACAAGGCCTGCCGATGCGATCTTCGGCGGCGTTTCGACAGTTGGGACAACGGCGGTTCTATCTCGCCGAAATTGCCGCCGCTACGATCGGTTTGCTGGTCGTTATTCCCGCGTGGATTGTCACACGGGGGCAGCGGGGCGGAACCGATTGTACGGGGCGATTTCTCGGTATCGAGTGGCTGTTCTGGGCGAAGCACGCTTTGTCCGCCTTGCAGGACGGCATCGTTCTGACATATCTCCTGAGCAGTGTGTTCGCAGTCACTGCGATCCTGTGGGCACTGCTGATCGGACGAGGACTTTTTTGAGCATGATCGGTCTCTGGGACACATTCCACGAGCAACTGGTGCTGATGCTCGTTCTGATGCCCATCCTGGGAGCGATCCTTTCGGCTGCGATGTGGACATTCGGCCGCGCAACTGTCAGGACGGCCGCGATCACGAACGCCTGTTTTTCCCTTTTACTGGCAGGAATGATTCTGGCGGACCAACCGCTGGCAGAATCCAGCGACCTGGAACAGTTCGACACACAGCCCAGCGTCACCTGGTTTCGTGTCGCCTCGCCAACCTTTTCGCCGCCTGCGGATTCGACCGACGAGCATTGGCGCATGCTGGTCACCGTTGGTGTCGGAGCCGACGGCCTGGGCGCCAGCCTGCTGTTGATTCTGGCGGTAGGTATGCTGGCTGTTGTCGCCTCAGCCAAGGCTGGCCATGCACATGACGACCGGGGCATGTTCCCCCTGCTGCTGCTGCTGCACGCGGCACTCAACACGGTCCTGGCGGCGCAGGACGGATTGATGTTCGCCGTCAGCCTTGGTGTGACCGGAGGATTGTGGTATGTGCTGATAGGCGAGTTCGGACGTTATGATCGTCGTACCGCCGCGACACGAGTTGGAACCATTTGGTTCACGGCCTCATTGCTGGCTGGAGTGGCTGTCGTGTCGGCGGCCATCTTGTACGATCGTGTCCTGACCGGCGCCTCCGAAAGGACTTCACGCGGCTTGAGTTTCGACTGGAATCTTCTGGTCGAAAGCTTATCAGTCGTTCGACTGGCAGTCAGTACCGACCTGACGGCGTTCCACTTTTTCTGGAATCAGTCCGCGTCGCTGTCGTTCCTGCCCTGGCTGCTCGCCTCCGGCTGTCTGCTGACGATCATTCCAGCGACCGGGTGGATCAAGTCGGCAGTGGCTGAAGCTCCCCGCGGCGTCGGAGGTCTGCTCTTTGCGTCTGTGCAATTGGTTGGCTCGCTGATCGTACTCCGTTACATGCTTCCCGCATTTCCCGATCAATGTGACCAGTGGGCGCCATTCCTGCGGGGACTCGCTTCCGTCGGACTGCTGTTGGCCGCCTGGAAAGCAACCCGGGCAACAGATCGTTTCGAACTCGCGACACAACTGGGAATTGCCTCGTCTCAACTGGCCGTCCTGAGTTTTTTCACGCTGCAAACTGCAGGAATCGTCGGCGGACTACTGGTCGTGCTGGCCCATTCCAGCGCGGCTGTCCTGATCGAGCCACTCGGATGCCTGACGCACGTTCCCGCTTCCAGAAGACCACACTCCGCGAAATTCCGGGCGAGTTCCATCGCCGAAGGAACCGACACTCAATCACAATTAGCGAACCGCTCGGGCAGTGGATTGGCGGCAGATTCCCGACCAATCGACCGCCTGCTGGGCCTGCTGGTGGTCGCATCGCTGATGGGTCTCCCAGGCTTGGCTGGCTTCACGGGATTGATGCTCGCCTCAACGGCCATTTTTCTCACGTCGATGACGCCTCTGTTGATCGCGTGGATCGCCGTCATTGTCCTGGGAAGCGTTCCCCGGCAGGCCTCCGGAGCACTGCGCCCGAATTCCGCAGGCGAGTCTCCACCGGAGCGATTCACGCTGCTT
>CALJUK010001010.1 GCA_937975745.1 uncultured Planctomycetaceae bacterium
CGGGCGATGATGTGATATTCGTTCCAGTCTTCCTTCTTGATCTTGGACTGCAGTTCGTCCGTATCGCCGACCGAACCGACGACTTTTCGCTCGCCTGACGGGCTGATTTCGACTTTCTCGCCGCGCTTGGCCAGAATGCCTCGGAAGCGTTCTTCGTACAGAATTCCCGAGTAGGTGTTACCGGCTTCAAAGTCCGCCTGGTAGCCGCCGATCACCCACTTCTTATCGGGAAACTCTTCACTGCGATATTGAATGCCCGAGTTGTGTATTGCAGCTTCAATTCGAAGTCGGCCACAGAGCCGCCTCGCCAGATGATGAAGGTATTGCCCGGTGCGGGATTCTCGGGCGTCGTCTGGCCAGTGATGGCGCCCTCCTCGACGGACCAGAACTTGGGATTGCCGTCCCAGCCGTCCAGCGTCTTGCCGTCGAACAGCGGGACAAACCCCTCTTCGCTCTCGGCCGCGGGGCTCTCGCTCGGCACACAGGCCACTGCCAGCAGCATACTGAGGAACCCGGCGAAGACGTTCCAACGGCAGAACCGATCGCTTGCGGACCATCTTGTCTGTCCAGTCAGCATTCAAGTCTCCTTAGCAGTGAAACTTCCCGTTCAACGGAAAAGCGTCGAGAACGCGACAGGTGGAAGGGGTCTCGCCTCGAGTCATTCGTTGCGGGGATGGTGGTCGTTTGCAATTGGGAACCGGGAAATTGTACCGAATGTCGGTTAGGCGTGAAACCAGTTCGTGCCGACAACGAGTCGGGCCGTTGCAATTGGTTCCCGACGGCCGTACGATCGTAGGCTGAGTTTTGCGATACCTACCCGTATCTGCCCCCCCAATTTGCCTCCCACAGCTTTCGTCGTTTCAGAAAGGTCCGACTCGATGCCCCGCTGCCCTTCCAGAATCCGTCGCCGCGGATTTACCCTGATTGAACTGCTCGTCGTCATCGCCATCATCGCGATCCTGATCGCGCTGCTGCTGCCGGCGGTGCAGCAGGCGCGCGAGGCCGCCCGGCGAACACAATGCAAGAATAACCTCAAACAGATCGGCCTGGCACTGCACAATTATGCCAGCGCTCACACGGTCTTTCCGCCCAGTAGCACCAGTGGATTTGGAAAGGGTGTCTGGAGCTATCCCGGGACCGGACCGACCGACCCCAACATTCACCTGCATAGCTTTGCCAGCCTGATTCTCCCCTACATCGATCAGTCGACCGTTTACAACAACATCAACTACAACGTGTCGTCGCTGGCGTCTCAGAACCAGGCGATGGCCTCGCTGGTCCTGCCCTTCTACCGTTGTCCCAGCTACGCCGGCCCATCCTTCAGCAGCGATCCACTCTATACGGGCATTTACAGCCAGTTTGCCCTGCGAAACTACGTGGCCATGGGGGGGACGACCGTATTGGCATTGTCGGGTGCGATTCCTGCCGACGGCCTGCTGTACCCCGGTTCGAAGACTCGTTTTCGCGATGTCACCGACGGCACGTCGAACACGATTGCTGTTGCTGAAACTCGGGAAGAGTCTGCTTCTGTTTGGATCGACGGGACGACGGCCACGGTCGTCGCACGGTGGATGGATCTGAGCAACATGACCACCTATTCCGGCAACACGAGTTCTATCAACTACACGCCCTACTTCCAGGGTGGTGTGTTCCCGAACTCCATTGGCCAGAACTACGGTCCTTCGAGCATGCACGAGGGAGGCGCCCATCACCTGCTGGCTGACGGTTCGGTCCGATTCATCTCGGAGAATATCAACATCGGTGTTTACACGGCGCTCGTCTCGCGAGCCGGCGGCGAAGTGATCGGCGAGTATTGATCGTCGTCTGCGACGTTTGAAACGATTCATCGCCTCGACGGTTTCGGCCGTCGGGGCGATTTTTTTCTACGATGCAACGTTGACTGGACGGCAAAGTCGACTCGCCCGAGCGGCGGGGTTCATCCCCGCCGTTCAGAATCGAGGGCCCGCCGTTCAGAATCGGGCGATTGTTTTGCGACCACCGAACGTCGGCTTCAGGCAATCGTTTGTGTCTGACCGGTGGTGACCGCTTCGTAGAACGCGTAGATCGTCTTCAGCACGTGAAGGCCCTCGGCGCCGGTGATTGGCGGGGCCTGAATTCCAGCGGAGGCCTTGACGGCGGCGTCCACGAATGTGCTGTAACCGCGCTCCTTCGGACCGTCGTAAATTTGCACGGTCGGCGTCTTGGTGTTGCGGGTGGAATA
>CALJUK010001011.1 GCA_937975745.1 uncultured Planctomycetaceae bacterium
CGCTTCGACCGGAGACTCGGACTTTGAAGACTCCTATGGCGGCCTGTACCGCTGGCCGAGACGATCCTTGCTTCGCTGAACCGTCTTCAGGAACAAGTCCTCAAGCGTCGCCTTGGGATGTGCAACCGTATTCAGCTTTGCGTTGTGCTTGGCCAGGACAGCCTCGATCTCTTTTACCGTCGCATCATCCAGCTTGGAGGTTAACAGCTGGGTTTCGCCTTGCTCCTGCAACAGGTCGTCGACCCGGCCCAACTCTTTCAGATCGCCCGCGTACAGAATCGCGATGCGGTCGCACACGTCCTGGACGTCGGCGAGCAGGTGGCTGCACATCAGGACGGTTTTCCCCTCGTCCTTCAGCTTGAGGATCATGTCCTTCATGTCGCGTGTTCCCAGCGGATCCAGACCGCTGGTTGGCTCGTCGAGCATGACCAGATCGGGATTGTTGATCAACGCCTGAGCCAGACCGATTCGGCGGGTCATCCCTTTGGAGTATTCTTTCAACTGTCGCCGGCGGGCATTTTTCAGCCCGACACGTTCGATCAGTTCGTCGGCCCGCTGCTTCCGTTCTGCCGCCGACATATTGAACAATCGGCCGTAGAAATCGAGCGTCTCATCCGCGTTAAGGAAGCGGTACAGGTACGACTCTTCGGGAAGGTAGCCGATTCGCTGATTCTTCTCGACGTCAGCAGCCGACTTACCAAGGATGGTGATTTCGCCCTCGGTCGGGAACAGCAAGCCGAGCAGCAATTTCATGGTCGTCGTCTTGCCCGAACCGTTCGGTCCCAGCAAACCGAAAACCTCGCCCTTGTGGACGTCCAGGCTCAGTGAGTTCAGCGCCTGAACTTTCTTGCGGCCCCAGAAGTCGCGGTAAACCTTGCTTAAATTACGGATCTGGATGACGGGCTCGGCACTCATGAACAACCTCTCGGCGTCGCGCGTGTCTGTGTCTTACAATGAGGCTGCGTCATGCATGAGGCCGCCGGCTTCCGGCGACGCAGACCCCGACAAATGGAGATAAAAAACGCTATCGTCAGCACCCCAAAGGGGGCAAATTCTTTAATGATCCGTTGAGTGTTACGGCATTGGGCGAACATCCGTTGGTTGAAATCAACGAACCATGCCGATCTAAAACCGGAGCACGCGGTGTGTTCGCCCTTGAGATGACGGACGAATCCTGCCCACATGCCGGGGCTGTCTCAGGTCCCGGGCCAAAATCGTGAGAACCAACGGGCAGACGTTGACCGCCAGACGCCCCGTCCTCCCCCTCCGTGGCACCGAACCGCCAACAGCGGCTACACCCCTGCGAAAAACATAGGCGCAACTAGACTGACGCGATTCAGAGTAGTCCCCCAATGTAAGGTGGACCTCCGCCGCATGCAAGACAGCCGTCGGATATCAGTTGCATCTTTTTCACGCCGTAGCGGGTCGGTCCGGACGAGCGTCACAGTCCCGATGATTTGCCCGACAGGACGCGTCGCCTTGTGAGAGCGGTCCAAACAACAGGTCCGGTCGGCCGCGCAAGCAAACGGAAGTTGCGCACCACGCAACCGGGACCCGGGCGATTTGGGCCCGGACATTCGCGGAACACGACCAACTGCCGTAGCTCATTAGCCGAGGGGCAGAGGCGCCGGCTGCAGTACGAACGGGAAGACACGCCCCGGAACACCCGCTTCGGCCAGACCCTTGTACCGGAGCTGCGCGGCTCGGTCCGCGGCGAATTGCAGCAGCGTGAACTCCAGACCGCAGTAGCGGTCCTGATTGCACTCGGCCGCAACGTCAGCGAAGACTTCTCCGGCTGACGCGGCATGCCGTCGAACGCCGTGAATGCTGTGCTCGCGAACCTTTACACCAGCCGCTGAGATTTTGATCAGGCCCTTCAAAAAACGACTGACCGTGGTGTCCGGACCGCTCACTCGCCACAGCCGCTCCCATTCTTCGTGGGCTTCCCAGTAGTAGCCGTGGTTGAACAGGTCAATTGCCAGCAGATACGTCCGGTTGTCGGTCCAAAGCTCTGGAACGAGCGGCTTGGGCGGCTTCCGCTTGCGACCGTGGCTGTGACCGCGAGGATCGCGGACCGGATGCGGAACACTTCCGCCAGGGACGTAGGTGTAAGAAGGCAATTCTGCCGAGGGAAGCAACCGAAAAGTTTCATCAACCGAATTAGCCATCCGACTTCGTCTCCTGTCCGCAATTTTCTGACTTGGCTTGCCGAGCGCGCGGTGGGCTCCCGGGTCACAACCAAGCTGCTGTTAATCCGGTCCTATAAAACCGATCCGAACCGCAAGTGTCAAATCTTTTTTCCGTCGAAGCAGGCCTACTCTGGAAACGACTCTGGGGACTGAACTGTCGAGCCCAACACGGGCTCTGGGGGCCTTTGGTGGCCTGGGAGACATGAGGAGACCCGGGGTACCGTCCAGAAGGCAACTCGCAACGGAAAACTCGTATCGTGGTAAGTGTCACAGCGAACCGGACGTAATCCGATCCGCGGCATTCAGCAGTGCTCGGCGATCTGAGGCAGCCTGCGCTTCATCAGAATCATATCGGATCGCGACCCAGTTTTACCTAACCCATTCAGGTAAAACGCGTTGCGCCTTCTGTGCAACAGGATGCGATCACACCCAGCAGTGGGGCGGGCATCTCTACACGGATCAACGTCAAGACGTTCGCTCCCCGCAGAAGATGAATTTGTCCTTATAGAATACAGCACCCCATCCCACCTGCAACAGAGAGATTTGCCGGATTTGTGCATAAAACGAGAGAATTCTTGGCTGCCACCCGCGCGATTTCAATAGGCCTGATCGAATCACCCAGAAATTCGCCCCCAGCGGTAAATGCCTCCTGTGACGTCTCGATCTGGTCTTCTGCTCTAGGGACGGCTTGTTCCAAGTGCGGAATTCAGCACGTCGCGCACTGTCGTGACGCGATCGGTCGGCTCTGACGACAGATCCAGCAGTCGCCCCTCGATCAGTGGTGCGACGGGTTCCGAGAAGGACACTTTGTCAGCATCGCCTCCCGTCGGATGACCATCCTCAGGGATTTGGAACACGATGGCCGGCAGGGTAGCGAGAATCTCCGCCGGGTTCGCGGCGTTGATCCAGCAGACTTCGGGAAAGCGGCTTCTGCACGCGTCGAGAATCTGGTCTCGCAACGGGGCAATCCCCCCCGTCAATCCACATGGAAGGGGGCGGGCCAGCAGGCGGTCCCGAAGTTCAACAATTGTGGACTTGCGTGTCGGATGAGTCACATCGGGAGCGATCTCGACCAGTGGGTCCAGTACGAATCGCCGGTGCCACAACCGTGGGTGGGGAACAATCACCTGCCCAGTGTTGACGATCTGGTTACCGTGAAGCAGCAAGTCGAGGTCAATGTCCCGACTGCCCCAGCGTTTGGTACGCACGCGTCCGAGGTCCGCTTCGATCTGATGCAGACATTCGAGCAATTCCGCTGGCGGGATGTCGGTGTCAAACCGAGCCGCGGCGTTGGCAAACGTTTCGGTGGCGACTCCCCCGACCGGTTGCGTCAGGTGCGTCGAACTGAGGGCCAGAATCGGACTGCCCATGAGAGATTCCAGCCGGTCGAGTGCCTGGCCGAAGATCTGCTCCGAATCTGATCGTGTCGTTCCGAGCGCGATGTAACAGGCCGACATGACGTCTCGTGGATGCGGTGAAACGATCAGGCTGTCAACGAAGGGCTGTCGTGATCTACTCGCCGCCGAAGCCGACTGCGTCCAGGCCATCCTTGACGCCGGACCACATGCCCAAATTCTGAGTTCCGACGGAGGACACGGCTGCGATGATGCTGATCAGGATGAGCGCCAGCAATACGGCGTATTCGACAGCAGTTGTTCCCGAGTCGTCTTTCCACAGCCGCATTAACGCCTGCATCTTACCCACTCCGCAGCCTGTTGTCTCTTCGGGAGGCTCACTCTGCAGAAGAATTACTCTGCAGAATTCCGACTCGGTTTCGTGTCTGGCGACTGCAGAACCTGTTTGAAACCATCCCGTGAACCCACCGGTCTGGTCGACAGTGCAAGCTGGAACACAACCGCAGTGAGATAAAATTTCCACCGTGAGGAAATCTAGGTCACAAATTCGAGTCGGTCAAAGCAGAATTTGACGGGTTTCAGGTCAATTTACGGGCTTCTGTCTTCAATTTACGGTCATCGGTCTCCGAAAGCAGGTGCTGCTGCCTGCTTGAAAATCGCTGGATTGGGAGTTTGACTGGCAATCTGCCACACTGGACGCAAGAATGGACTTCTGCGAACGGAGCGACCGAACCGAGACAGGCCGGCTAAGCAAGCGAAAGCATCGCGACTTTTTGATCGGCGCTCGGGTCTCGCGTGCGTCTGTCACGGTACCGCCCATTGAATTTCGAGCGGCATGACCGGAGTACGGTTTCTGCCGGTGCCATGTTCGTTCAGTGAGGAGATTGTATCTGTATGGCCAAAGAAGAGGCGATCGAGGTTGAAGGAACTGTGACAGAGGCTTTGGCCAACACGCAATTCCGTGTTGAGTTGGAGAACGGTCATCAGGTTCTGGCCCATGTCGCCGGCAAGATGCGCAAGCACTTTATCCGTATTGTGCCCGGTGACCGTGTCGTCGTGGAAGTCTCGCCTTACGACCTCAACCGGGGTCGCATTGTCTATCGCGAACGCTGATACCCGCGCAAACGCTGACACCCGTTTGCTGCTGCAGCTTCACTTAGGCTGGCGGCCGACGACTGCCAGCCGACGGCACGCTTTCGATCAGCCTGCTTGCCGCGAAGTCACAGTTCCTAGACAATTTCCATCCGTTTTGACACCACAGAGAGCGTTTTCGGCTGGGTCATGTGTGGGCGGGCGTTTGCTGTCGGCCCGCAGGGTCTACGCGTTGGCCCAATGTCACTCTGCATTCGCAACCGGCGACCAGAGCGGATACGAGCAGCAGACCAAACAACGGCGTCTGGTGCCGGTCCATCGAATGCCGGCCGGAACATTCAAACCAAGTCCTACACTCTCTTGCGACCGCCCCAGGGGGCTCCGTCCGGACGCAGAGACAGGCTCGACAACGTCTCCCGATGTCCCTCAAACTGTTTGCGACCACGACAAGACCTCATTCCACACCTCATTGCAGTCTGCTCGGACATGGCTGACGACTCGTCTCCGCAAGTTCAACTTTTTACGGACGGTGCCTGTCGAGGGAACCCGGGCCCCGGAGGCTGGGCCTATATTCTGGTCCATGTTTCGACGGGAATTCGCAAAGAGGCATCGGGGGGGATGTCGACGACAACCAACAACCAGATGGAGTTGCAGGCCGTCATTGAGGGGCTGCGGGCCCTCAAACGTCCGACTCCGGTCGAAGTCATCACCGACAGCGTCTATGTCGCAAAAGGTTGCAGCGAATGGATGCCCAACTGGAAGCGAAACAACTGGCGCGGGCGGGAAGGGAAGCGTTGAAAACCGGTCACGACTG
>CALJUK010001012.1 GCA_937975745.1 uncultured Planctomycetaceae bacterium
AGCCCGTTCACTGTATGAATTGCTTTGCTCGATCGCATCGAGATACCAATATGGCTTGCGGCAACACAGCAAGAGCGATGTCCAGCCTCACTTGCCTGCAGGACTACAAAGGCTCATGCAGGGACAACATCGCACAACGGGAAAATGGGGCTCGTCGATTCCAGCAGTTGCTTGATTGTGACGGCGGCGAAGGCCGCTTCCGTGGCCGCATAGGCCTTGTCGAGTTCCGCGTGCAGAGGGCACAGCGACGTGTGTGATTCGAGCCCCAACGGGCAGCTCGTAATTCGCTCCAGTGGGGAGACGGCATTGACAATGTTCAGAATCGTCAACTCACCGGGTGGTCTCGAGAGATGGTAGCCTCCGCCTGGCCCGCTCCGTGATGCGACAAGGTCCGCAGCCGCGAGATCCTGCATCACGCGGGCCAGATAGCGCCTGGGAACTTTCGTCTTCTCAGCCAGAACGTCTGCCGACAGGGCAGCGTCTCCGCCAGCCGCCAGGCAGGTGACGGCTCTCAGCGCATACTCGGCCGTCTTGGAAATCATCGTGGCTCCAGGAAAACAACAAACAGACAATTCTGCACCTTGACGTACAGGATTGAATCCTGTACCTTTTTGTGCAGTATTTATCCTACACGTCGAACAGGCCGTTCGACAACCTCAGTTCCACGAAAACCTCATGCTCAGCGCAAAGACTATTCAGACCGTCAAGGAGGTCACTCCTGCGGTGGCTGCCAATGCGGAGACGATCACCAGGTGCTTCTACCGGCGGATGTTTGCTGAGAATCCGGAAGTTCAGGCGTACTTCAATCAGGCGCACCAACACAGTGGCGGACAGCTACCTGATCTATTCCGATGCGTTTGACGGACTCCCGGTCGAGGTTCGCCAAGAGGTCCTGAGCAAGTTGAATGAAGTCCTCGACGGCACGACTGATGGATGACGTGCAGCCCGAACGATATTCGCACCTGAGCGAAACGGACCGTCGCAACATCAAACAGATTCTGACGGCTACCAAGCCGGAATTCAGAGCAGTGATTGAAGGGAGATCACAATGAAGAGCCCGATGACACTGACAGACACCGTTGGCGAATGGGTGACGTCCCACCCCGCCACGTCGCGTGTCTTCGAACGACTCAACATCGATTATTGCTGTGGAGGCGGTCGTCCATTGGAAGACGCGTGCCGGGAAGCCAGCGTCGACGCCCAGTCGATTCTCTCGGACCTCTCCGCCGTGGTTTCTCAAGATGCGCATGAAACGAACGATGATTTCATCTCCAGGTCACTCGCAGAGATGTGTGATGCCATCGAAGCAACACACCACGAGTATCTGCGCCGGGAATTGCCCCGGCTCTCGCAACTTGTTCAGAAAGTTGTGTCGGTCCATGGCGAGCAGCATCCGTGGCTGAGCCGGCTCGCGGAGTCATATCGGCAGCTTCGCGGAGAACTCGAGTCGCACATGATGAAGGAAGAGCGGATTCTGTTCCCCGCAATTCGCACCATCGAGCAGACGCGGCGCGTCCCGGACTTCCCGTTCGGGTCCGTCGACAATCCCATTCGCATGATGGAACACGAACACGATGTCGCCGGACAGGCCTTGAGAGATATCCGAGCCGCGTCCTCGAACTACACAGTCCCCGAGGGTGGCTGCAACACCTTTCGAGCGATGCTCGATGGTCTGCGGGAGCTGGGACTGGAACTGCACCAGCATATCCACAGAGAGAACAACATCCTTTTCCCCCGCGCATCACGGTTGGCGGCGAGTTTGGCATC
>CALJUK010001013.1 GCA_937975745.1 uncultured Planctomycetaceae bacterium
GAGATGTCTCGACCCACTGCGACTCCTGGTTGACGGTTTGATGCGACTCATGTTTGACGGGTTGAATCGGGGCGACCTGTCCGGAATCGCGTTCAACCCGCTGGTTACTGTCCGGGTCAACGCGGGAAGATTCCACTGGGTTCAGATCGACACGGCTGGCCTGCCCACGCGTCAGGTAGCGGGTATTTCGAGGGGCTTCCGTCAATTGACTGGCCCACGCATCGGCGGTTTCGGCGTGCGAGGAGCGACCGGCAGCCCCACCTGTCAGCGCGGCGCGGGTTCCACCACAGCCGGCAGCCCCGAAGACAAGTCCCAACAGAACCAGAAATTGAAAGTGCACGAGATGCATAAACACCTATCCGTGGACGTGGCCCTTCCGCATTTCCACGCGAAATGTGGAATCCCGCTTCTCGCATCGTCACTCCGGATTAAGCCTGATCGGACGAAAATGCGGATTCTTCCGAATCTTTCGACAAAGAGGGCTTTCCGGTCCGATTGGGTAGACTCTGCCGGTTATCGGGTAGACGCCCCCCGAAATCGATCTGGTTCTCTCCCCTTCCCGCTGTTTCCGACAAAGTACCGCAGGTAGAATTTGAGTTTACCCAGATTGCCTGATCCGAAAGGACTCGTGCGCGATGCCAGAATTCCGACCCACTTCTCAGCAGTGGCTTTTTTCGGCGGTTTGCCTCTCGCTCTCCGTCCTGCAGGGCTGCTCGAGCGACCCTCCCACAGCGCCACGGCAAGCGGATGGGAAGTTGGTTCCGGTAAGAACGGTGTCGGTCGTCCAGGAGGATGTTCGCCGCACCACGACGCAGCCCGCAACGGTCGTCGCGTACTACCGTACAGAAGTTCGGGCACGCATCAGCGGTTACGTGACGGACGTGGCCGCCGACATCGGAGACATTGTCGAGAAGGGCAAAGTCCTCGCCGTCATCGCCGTACCGGAAGTCGAGAAGCAACGGCAAGTCATCGAAGCCCGCATCGCCAGCCGCGAATCTGAAGAACAGCAAGCAGAAGCCAGAATCCAATCGGCAGAAGCCAATGTCCGGTTCGCTGAAGCCAAGCTGGCCCAAGCCCGGTCTGAGTTGAACAAGGCCGAGGCCAGCCTCGCGGCGATGGAGTCCGAATTCAATCGGACACGAGACCTTGTCCAGCGTCAGTCACTGGAGAGCCGACTCCTCGACGAAGTCCGCAAAAAGCGGGATTCAGAACAGGCCAACAAGCAGGCCATGACGGCGGCAATCAACTCGGCGGAAGCTGAAGTCATTGTCGCCCAGGCGAAACTCGCCGCGGCTCGGGCGGACCTGCAGGCTGCGAAAGCGGAGACTGAAATCACACGACGTGAACTGGACGAAGTGGATGTCCTGCTCGCTTACGCGACGCTGAAGGCTCCCTTCACTGGCCTGGTCACGGTTCGAACTGTCGACCCCGGTAATCTGGTGCGGGAAGGCAACGAAGTTGGCAGGGGGCAGCCACTCTTTGTGATCAGTCAGGTGGACAAGGTGCGGGTTCACATCCCCGTTCCCGAAGCAGATGCGGCACTGGTCAGCCAGGGGGATGCGATCACTCTCCGATTTCCCTCGTTCCCCGCCGAGCAACCAATTGAGGTAACCGTGACCCGCCTCTCCGGCGAACTCGATCCCAGCACCCGCACGATGCTGGTCGAAGCCGAGGTCGAGAACTCAGGCAACAAGATTCTGCCCGGCATGTTTGGGGAAGCGTCCATTGCTCTCAACACGAAAGTCGCCGCCAATATGCTACCGGCCCGCGCCATTCGATTCAGCGAGTCGGGCGACTCCTATGTCTATGTCGTCGCAGAGAATGATACCGTTACACAGACTCCGGTCACGCTCGGTATCGACAACGGACATTCGATCGAAGTGACATCGGGCGTCATGCCCGGGCAACGCGTGATTGATGCCCACCTCAAGCGATTCCAAACGGGACAGCAAGTGGCACTCCTGCCGAACTGACCTTAGTCGGTTCATCCCCACTGTCCATCACCTGCCCGCATCGGCCCGGACCATCGCGAAGAAAACTGCCTTATGGGACTCATCGACTTCTCGCTGAAGAATCGCTTTGCCGTGCTGGCAGCAGCCATTGCATTGTGCCTCCTGGGTGCCGCGGTCATCCCGGGCATCACGGTCGACATTCTCCCGGACTTCAAGCAACCCGTTGTCGTCAGTTTCTTCTCGTATCCGGGTTTGCCCACGATGGATATGGAGAAGTCCGTCACCTCGCGGGTGGAACGTGCGTTGACGCTGGCCGGCAAGATTGAACACCAGGAATCCCGTACCGTCCCCGGCGCCGCCGTCATCAAAATCTTCTTCCAACCAGGAGCCGATCCAAGTTCGGCGATGAACGACATCGTCAACCTTGAGGCGAGCGACATGTTCCACCTGCCGCCGGGAATTGAATGGCCGTTCACACTCCGGAGCGAACCGTCGAACTTGCCGGTCGTGCTAGCGGCTATCTCCGGTGAGGGGCTCAGCGAATCCGAGCTCTATGGCATCGGCTACTACGCGGTCCGCAACAAGATGGGTGGTTTGAAAGGAGTCCAAATTCCACACCCATTCGGCGGTAAGTTCCGGCAGATGATGGTCTACGTGGATCCCGTCAAACTTCAGGCCCACCACATCAGCGCAACCGATGTGGTCGAGGCTCTGCGCAAATCCAATCTCGTGCTGGCAGCCGGCACAGCGCGTGTCGCTGGCACCGACTACCAGGTCCATCCCAAAAACACCCTGCCTACCACTCAGGAGATCGAAGCAACACCAGTTGCGGTTCGCAATGGCCGTCCTATCTTTATTCGCGATTTAGGTGTCGTCGAGGACGATGCGGCACTTCAATACAACATCGTACGCGTCAACGGAAAGCGGAGCGTTTATTGCCCACTCCTGCGAGAGCCCGGTGAGAATACGATCGCTGTGGTGGACCGCATCTACGAAGGCATCAGCACCGAGATCCCCAAGATGAAGGACCGAGGCGACATTCCGGAAGCGACC
>CALJUK010001014.1 GCA_937975745.1 uncultured Planctomycetaceae bacterium
AATCTAGTTTCCCTGCCTTCGATAAGAGCGCCAATCATGCTGTTCAGTCGTCGGAGCGCCCGCCCGAACGGACCAAATCAATGTCTCTCCGCGGTCTCGAGTCGCTCTCCCTTCAGCCAGTAGGCCGCCAACGCCGGGGTGAGCGTTAGACTGGCGATCAGCGACACACCCAGAGAGCAGACGACGACCCAGGCGAGCTGATGCAGCATCGCGCCGGCGACCCCTTCGACGAACATCAGCGGCAGGAAGACGATCAGCGTGGTGACCGTGCTGGCGGTAATGGCCGAAGCGACTTCCTGCGTTCCTTCGACGGCTGCCTCGCGTGGGGAGAGTCCGTCGTCGCGTTTTCGAAAGATACTTTCGAGGACCACAATCGAGTTGTCGACCAGCAGGCCAATCCCCAAAGCGAGCCCGCCAAACGAGACCATGTTCAACGTGAACGATTGCAGGTACAGCAGCGAGAACGTAGCCAGAATCGACAGCGGCATGGAGACCGCAATAATCAAAGTGCTACGGAAACTCCGCAGAAAGATGATGAGAACAATGATGGCCAGCCCCATCCCCAACATCGCTGACGAGCGAATGTTGGCAATCGACTGTCGAATAAAGTCCGCCTTGTCGACACGCAGTGCCAGCTGTGCCTGTGTCAGCCGTCCGTTGATCTCACCAATGGCGGCCCGGACACGGTCGCTGACTTCGATTGTATTGGCACCGGAGCGGCGGAACACATACAGCAGAATTCCGGGGCTGCCGTTGATCCGTGTCATCTCGGTGCGGTCTTCTTCGCTGTCGACGACGTCGGCGATATCGCGGATTTTGACGACGGCGCCGTTCTGCTCGCGGACGACCGTCTCGGCGATCTCGTTGATACTGTGGAACTCGCCGTCGCTACGGACAAGCAGTTTGAGGTGGTTGAGCGACAGGTCACCGGCCGGGCGGCTGACATTCTGGCGGGCCAACGCCGCGACAACCTCGTTGACGCCCATGTCGAGCACTTCGAGCTTGCTGCGATCCAGGTTCACGTGGATTTCCCGGCGAACAGCCCCCCGCATGCTGACCCGGGCCACGCCGTTGATCCGTTCGAGTTGGGGAATGATGGACCGCTCGGTGAGGCGAGTCAGCTCGATCGGCTCCAGTTCGCTACCGATTGCCAAATACATGATGGGCGAATCGGCCACGTCATAGTGGACGATGTAGGGATCTTCGATCGCATCGGGAAGTGATTGGCGAATCTTCTGTAGCGCTTCGCGGATGTCGGCGAAGGCCGTCTCCAGATGAGTTCCCCATTCGAACTGAATGCGGACGGAACCGCTTCCCTCCGTACTGCGGCTCCACAGGCGTTCGACGCCGCCGACAGAACTGAGTGCCTGCTCGATCGGACGGGTTACCAGTGTTTCGATTTCGCGGGGGCCAGCCCCGTCGTAGATCGTCACGACACTGGCCGAGGGGTTCTCGATATCGGGCAGCAAATCGACGGCCAATCGCCACAGCGAAATGCCGCCGATCAGAACCACGATGATGCTGGCCATCAGTGTCGTGATCGGGCGGCTGACGGCGATGCGTGTCAAATTCATGATGCGTCTACGGTGTCACGTTCAAGCGGAACACGTCGTCCAAAATGTCACTCGCTGGCGGTGTGTGACAGGGACGACTTCTCCGCCAGTTGCTCGGCCGGCCAGACGGTTTCCACCGGGTTCACGAGCTGCCCATGTCGGATCATTCGGTTGCCGAGTGTGACAACGCGTTCGCCTGGGGCAAGGCCTTCGGTCACTTCCACCAACTCGCCGTTGGTGATTCCGGTTGTCACTTCCCGCAGTCGGGTTTCGGGTTGCTCCCCATCCGTCACGACATAGACGCGCGAGCGGTTCTGATCTGCCAGCAGCGCAGCGATTGGGATGACATTGGTTTCGCGGTGCTTCTCAAAGGTGATGCGAACGCGGGCATGCATTCCGGGTTTCAGCGAGAACTCGGGATTGTGAACTTCAATCTCGACCAACGCTGTTCGGGTTCGCGGGTCGAGTACCGGAGCCTTCCGTACCACCTTTCCGATAAACTGCTGACCGGGCAGGGCGTCGACACGCAATGTGGCTGACTGTCCGGGTCGAACCCGGGCGTAATCTTTCTCGACGACATGAACGGCCGTCCGAACACTGGACAGGTCGACGAGCGTCAGTAGTGGGGATTCTGGCTGGGCCAAGTCTCCCACGTCGACCGCCCGACTGGCGACAAAGCCGTCAAATGGCGCGGTGATTCTCAACTCGTCCATTTGCAGACGGACTTGCTCGAAGTCGGCCCGGGCCTGCGCGAGTGTCGCCTGTTGAAGTTTGAGTTCTGCCTCGGCCACTTGCAGCTCGGAGGCCAGTTGTTCGATCTGTTGCGCCGTTGAAACGCCAGATTCCGCGAGCGACTTCTGCCGGGCGAACTCCGACCGGGTGAACTCGGCCTTGGCCTCTTGTGCTGTCACGCGGGCTTCCGCGACACCCAGGCTGGCTTGGGCTCGGCTGACCGTTTCCTTCTGTCTGGCGTCGTCCAGCTTCACGACAACGTCGCCGTGCGTGACATCGTCACCAACATGGAAGGCGATTTCTGTGATATAGCCGCTGACGCGCGCACGGAGCTGAACCTGCGACGCCGGCTCCAGACTTCCGACCAGCTCGACATCATCCGCTATCGAACGCTTCTGAACCGGGACGACATGAACTGCAACCCGCTCGGTCGCCTGCCCAACCTGGGTGGCAGACGGTGTTTCCTGGTCGAGTGACCAAGAGTGAACCAGCCACCAGGCAGTTAACGGCACGACAATGCCCAGCGGTGCCAGGAAATACTTCATGTTGTCGATCCTTCGCAGCGGAAGCAGCGGAGTCCTGTTTCGCAGCCGGCGGCAAGCGGTGTTCGCCGGGACGTCGACCATCAAATTCAGGACGATCGGGTGCCGTTCCAGCACCCGGGCGGGTTGTGGTGCCCAGTCCAGGGGAGTGTCATGTCACGGAAACGCATGTCCTGTACGAAGTTTCGGAAAACTTCGCGTTGTCGGCTTCAATCCGGTCCACAACATTCAACCATGGACAGAGCAGTAGTTGGAATATCGGCAGGCAGGCCGTGAGCCGTTTGCTGCAATTCCACTACACACGTCAGGCAGGTTCAAAAACGGTGAGAGGCCACCGCTGACTTCCGAAGTCCATGGTCCCGCGGACGACTCGGACACCAACGGCTGGCTCAACACATTAGAACTGATGGATGGGTCAAAGGCAATCCCACAGTTTGGTTCGTACCCGAATCAGGGCCTTCACCCGATTCGGGCCATCCCCCGGTTGAAAAAAGCGGCTGGTCCGACTTTGATAGGTGGCGCGACTGGACCGACAGCGGTCCCGGCCGATAAAACGGAAGACCTTGCGTCATCAGCAGGGGCGGCCTTCATGCCGCATCAATTAGGGCAGCAATCGGGCGATTGGCTCAAAAGGAACATCACAATGGATTTGGTCTCGACAATCGGTGGCAGTTTGCTGGAAGGCTTTTTCCCGGCGGGGTGGGATCTGAAGAAGATCGACGCGTGTGTCGATGACGATCCCAAGTCCATCACGCAGCGGCAAAGCTGGTGGCATCCGAATTTCGAGCCGATCGTTTGTCAGTCGGTCGAAGACTTTGAAGTGATGATGGGGCACGAGATTGCCTTGACGATCAAGCAGGCCCGCGACGCTGGCGAGCAGTTGGCACTCATTCTGCCGGTCGGGCCGATGGGCATGTACCGCTGGGTTGTCTACTTCCTGAAAGAGTGGGGCGTCTCAGCGGCGCACGTCCACGGCTTCAACATGGACGAATGGAGCGACAAGGATGGTAACACGCTGCCGTCGAACAACCCTGGCGCCTTCCAATACGCAATGGAGCAGGCGTTTTATGGACCGCTGGGAGAGTTGACTGTTCCCAAAGAGCAGCGGAACTTTGCAACGGCCGACAACCTGCCGACCTACGCCGAGAAGATTGCCGCCCTGAAGGCCAAGGGAGCCAAGCTGGGCGTGATCTTCGGTATCGGCCGAGTCTGTCATATTGCCTTCTGGGAACCACAGTTTGCTGGCGAGTACGACAGTGAAGGGGCCTGGAAGAAGGCCACACACCGCGTCGGTGCCAAACTGCATCCGCTGACGATCGAGCAGAATGCGGTCACCAGCTTCAAAAGTCGTACGACGCTCGTGCCGGCATATGCCAACACCATCGGCCCGGGACTGTTTCTGCAGGCCGACAAGATCATCGGCGGTGCTGACGGCATCTTCTCGCGGGGGATGCAGTGGCAGGGGCTGAGTCTGTGGATGACGCTGCGGCATGAGCCGACGCCGTGGATTCCCTCGACTTACATGCCGACGCAAGCCGGCCGCTTGTTCTTCCTGGACGAACTGGCTGGTCCGCTCAACGCGGAATGCAACTGATCTGCTGCTGAGACGGACTGAATCCAGTGACACGCCCCCACGCTTGCCCTTGAGGGTGAAGGGGCGCGTGTCGCTTTTGGCGGTCGACCCTCGCCTGAATCCTCTCCCTGGAAGGAAGGGGGATCAGACGGAGTTGGCGGCTACGAGACGCAGGCCCACGATGGTCAGCGGGGTGAACGATTCAACGAAGGGAGTCGTTCAGGCGTAGGAGCCTTCGGCCATCCGTTCGGACTGAAGTTCTTCCCATTGCTCCATCGTGAACAGGACTTCGCGAGCTTGCGAGCCGTTGTATTCACCTACGATTCCGTCCTCGGCCATGTAGTCGATCAGCCGGGCACCTCGGCCGTAGCCGACGCCCAGGGCACGTTGCAGCAGAGAGACGCTGCCCCGGCCTTCACGAATGATGACTTCGACGGCCTGGTCGTACAGTTCGTCTCGCTCGCGATTCGTTCCGGCACCGGACTTACCGCTTGCGCGGCTGGCACTCAGTTGGGCCAGTTCGGTGCTGTATTCCGGCTCCTGATCGCTGAAGAAGTCGATGACTCCGTCGATTTCTTCACCGCTGACGTAGGCTCCCTGGGCTCGCATCAGTTGGCTAGTGCCAGGCGCCATGTACAACATATCGCCGTTCCCAAGCAGCCGGTCGGCACCCATTTCGTCCAGAACAACGCGGCTGTCGCTGCGGCTGGCTACCTGGAACGAGATTCTCGCCGGCAGATTGGACTTGATGAGTCCCGTGATGACGTCGACGGTCGGCTTTTGTGTCGCCAGAACGAGATGGATGCCCACCGCCCGCGACTTCTGAGCCAGGCGAATGATGTGGCCTTCGACATCCTTGCCAGAGGTCATAATCATGTCGGCCATTTCGTCGGCAATGATCACGATGTAGGGCATTTTCTCCGGAATGTGGTCTGCATCGGGTGAATCCGGATCGACACCCAGCCGGTCGAGAACCTCGTCCTTGCCGAGTTGGTTAAACTGATCCAGATGCCGAACGCCACAGCGGGCCAGCAGGTCGTACCGTTCCTCCATTTTGTCGACGGCCCAGCCGAGGACTGCTTCGGCCTTCTTCATGTCGGTGATTACGGGGTGCATCAGGTGCGGAATCCGACGATACGGACTGAGTTCGACCATCTTCGGGTCGATCATCAGCATCTTGACTTCGTCCGGACTGCGGGTCATGACCATGGACGAAATGATCGAGTTCAAACAGACGCTCTTGCCCGTACCGGTGCGGCCGGCGATTAGCAGGTGGGGCAGGGTGGCCAAATCGACGGTGAGCGGATTCCCGGAGACGTCTTTGCCGAGGAAGACCGGAATCCGCATTTTCTTGATCTGGCCGTTGGCCTCTTCCATCACCTCGCGAAGGCGGACCATCTGCCGCTCGGTGTTGGGGACTTCAATGCCGACGGTGTTCTTGCCGGGAATGGGGGCCACGATGCGGACGCTGGGA
>CALJUK010001015.1 GCA_937975745.1 uncultured Planctomycetaceae bacterium
TCCCCCAGTGGCCCAACAGCCTCGGCTTGATGTGCTCCCGCCGGAGCGGTTCCCTGAGCAGCGGATTGTCGAGCAGATAGATCTGGCCCACCGACAGGTAGTTGAGCGCCCGCCAGAAGGCATCGTGTTTGTGGAGTTCCTCGGCGGAGAGGACGTCCGAATTGTTGACGGGGGCTCCGACTTCAGTTGCAGTGCTGGTCATCGAGATCTTCCCTATCTCCGGGTGTTGACTGTGCTCCGTTTCACGATCCTCTGGCCAACGATGCGAGGTTGTAGCGACAGCCAAATGTGCAGGCAACCACAGCCGCGTCGTGGGTTGACCGAATCTTCATTCACACTCGACTGGACCTGAGCGTGCTTTCGACGTCTTGGACAGAATTGACTTACCATATCGGCCGCATGACGATGGACGTTACGAATTCGACTTTCATTCCCTTGCTCGACACACCATGAGCAGCATTCGGGGAATCCCCAGCCAGTCCGGTCGGCGTCCGATCCCGCCGCAGGAAGCAGTGAGGCGCGCCTACAACCTCGGTGCGTGGATCGGTGCAGTCTTCGGATCGGCGTTGAGCACTATCACAATCGTTGCTGCGGTCTGCGATGCTCACGCATCACTGGAATCCGGCGGCGTGCCGGCGCCTGCCCGCTTCCTTGTCTATGGCTTCTATTACCTGCTTGTTCTGTTCGCGATCCCATTGATCCTCGGGTCGACATTTGGCTGCTATGTGCTCGGCGGGGCGACGGGCATCGTGTTTGCCAAGGTGAAGCGAATCGCGTTTCGCATACTTGCTCGGATTCGCGGAGAATCTCTCCATTGAAGGATACGCGACCTGAAGCATGTACGATAACGGCGAAATCGAGAGAGATGCCTGACTCCTGTTTGTCCGTGCCTGGGAATCGATCCAATCCGATGACCGACCTTCTGCGTATCAATCTTCTCTTGCTTGCGGTCGTCTTTCCGGAAACGGCCAGATTCTGCCGAGCCGACGATGCCAAGTCTTCATCACCTGCATTGAAACTCTTCATCGACGACCACTGGATCGAGTCCAAGTCCGGCGTCGAGCGCGTGCTCGATCAGCCGGAGAAACATCACGGCAACCCGCTCATCAAGGGAGACGATCCTTGGGCGATCAATCCCTACTGCTACGGCACTGTGATCCACGACGCGGAGGCGTCGCAGTTCAAGCTGTGGTACATGAGCTACAACGCCGGTCTGCCGCTCGCCGAACGAACGCCCATCCTCTACGCCGTCAGCAACGACGGCGTTGCCTGGGACCGGCCCAGTCTCGGCCTGGTCGAATTCCGCGGGTCGACGCAGAACAACATCCTGATGCATCACTACGGGCATCATGATCTCTACTCGCCCAGCGTGGTGAAGGACGATCGTGATCCTGACCCCAAGCGGCGCTACAAGATGATCTGGTGGGACTTCCCCACCGGCAGCCAGGGCTACCGCGACGACGGCATGTGCGTCGCCTTCTCGCCCGACGGGCTCCGGTGGACAAAGCATCCTGAGAATCCGGTGCTCCCCGCGCAGAAGCAGGAGCGATCGATCAGCGACGTGATGTCGGTGATGTACGACAGCCGGGCGGAAAAGTTCGTCGCCTATACCAAAGGCTGGGCCGATCCCTGGCCGGCGTTCCGCCAGATCGTGCGGACCGAGAGCACCGACTTCATCCACTGGTCCGAGCCGGAAGTGGTGCTCACGCACGCCTTCGACGAACACGACCCGCAGTCCTACGGCATGTCGGTCTCACAGTACGAGAGCGTCTATCTGGGCCTGCTCTGTTCGTACAAGAAGCCCGGCAATGAGACGATCGACATCCAACTCGCGGTGAGCCACGACAACCACGAATGGGACCGCGTCGCCGATCAGGCCACGTTTTTGCCACTGGGAGAAGACGGAACCTGGGACGACGGCATGCTCTTCTGCGCCCCGTTGATCACCCACAACAACCGCATCCTGATCTACTACGGCGGCTGGAGCGGACCACACAATACCTCCCAGCGCCGCGCCGGCATCGGCCTGGCCACGCTCCGCAAAGACCGCTTCGCCTCCCTCGACGCCGGACCCAAGGAAGCCGTCGTCACCACCCGCCCGCTCCCCGACGCAACCGGACCACTGCTTCTCAACGCCGACGCAGCAGGAGGATCAATTCGCGTCGAAGTCCTCGGAGCCGACGGCGACCCGCTCCCGGGCTACGGCGCTGCCGACTGCAGCCCCGTGACGGACGATGAGATTTCGCAACGAGTGCGCTGGAAGCAGCATGACAAACTACCGGAATCCGACGGACCGGTTCGCCTGCGAATACGTTTACGCGACGCGAGCGTCTATTCGTTTCGAACAGGCGATTGACGATCCTGCGATCGTCGTTGCTCCTTGATCATTCGCCTGACTTCCCGGGCCGCGCCAGACTTGTTGTCCCGCGACTGTCGTGACACATCAGCCGGCGAATTGCCGTCGCAGTCTTCGGCGTCCGGGTTCGCACCGTGGTCCAGCAACAGTTGCACCATCTGCACATCGGCCCTTTCCGCCGCCACATGGAGCGGTGTCGTCCGATCGTTGGCGTTCGCATTGACGTTCACGCCGGCGTCGATCAACTGCCGTGCGATTTCGTGTCGTCTCCAAGAAACTGCACGATGGAGAGCTGTCCGCCCCGCGTTGTCGCGATGGTCATCCGTGTCGCGGATCTCACCATCGGCGAGAGCGTTCAACAGTTTTGCGACCATATCGCCGTCGTCCATGGCAACTGCCATGTGCAGGGCAGGATAGCCTTCATACGACCGAGCGTTTGCCGAACCGGGCTGCTCCGCAAGAAACTCGTCGACTCTCCGTTCATCACCAATGGCAACGGCCGAAAACAGGTCAAGGCTCGCACCATGGGATACGAGGAGCGAGACTGCCTGTTTGATTCGACGGTTCTCGAGTGGGGTGGTCGGATGAACTTCGCTTGCAAGCGCCTGAACAGGCGTGACTCCTCCCTCTGCGACGACGCGTTCGAGATTGGTATTGGGATTCGCCCCATGTTCCAGTAGCAGCGCGATCATCCTGGGCCAATCGACGTCCTCGGGTCTTCTCCAAATCCCGCGGTCTCTCGCCGCGATCAAGAGGCATTTGTCGAGATCCGCAAGGCGCGTCTCTTCTTCTTCAGTGGCGTAGGTCGGATGCTCAAGAATTGCCCTCGCGTTCTCAATCTGGGCGTACCGCGCTGCGATCTCAAGAGGAGTCTGAGTCAATCCGTGCTCGACACACTCGAGAGTTGATGCATGCACATCGACACCCGCATTGATCAGCATTGAGATTGATTCAGGCACTCCGTCGCGTGCGGCGTAGTGCAGGAGAGTTGCGCCGTCTTTGATGAGCCAAATTCCACTGCGATTCCCGCCGATCGTGATCGGTGTCTCCAGGTCGGCGCCACTGTCGATCAACAGCCGGACGACTTCAGGATGATCGAATGCGGACGCAATGACGGGACGTCCGAGGCCGTAATGGAAGTCGTCAATATCGACCTGGTGCTCTTCGGTCAGGTGACGACAGATCTCTAGACGGCCCTCTTTCGCAGCCACACGCAACGGGGACTTATAGCCGCCCACATGCGCCAGTTCGAGGGACTTGTCGAGCATCCTAACGACACAATCCAGATCGTCCCGCTCGATCGCCTCCAGCAGACGGGTCTCGCGAGACTCGCCAACGCTGATGCTCGCGGGAGGCGGAGTCCATCCGACGTCATCGGAACAACCGGCGATGACAAGGATGCAAGCGATGGCAAATGCGTGAGAGGATTTTAGTGTGGCCATCGGAAGATCGCTCCATCGATCTGATTCTCATCGGCCGGACCGCTGCCCGCCGGCTCATCGGGAGTTCCGCTCATGTCACCGTCGCGCGAAACATCGCAGGATCAGTTGATTAGGTCAATTCGTGTTGCCCACAGGTTACCCGTGTCTCGGTTCCTCACAGTTCCCGCTCGTTGAGCGGCCGCCCACCACGCGTCGTGCACAATGACGTCTGGCTCAGCTGCGCTGCGTCGTTTGGACGACGTCGCAGGACCGTTCCTCATACGCAGGTTCTGCTCGTCTTCACGCTCAGCAAACTGTATTCTAAGAGGTTGGACGTTGCAGATTCCCGGTTTCTCAACGAGCAGACTCGCATGGTACGGCCGGCCACCGGTTTTCGAATCGTATGCGCTTGTGCGTTCATT
>CALJUK010001016.1 GCA_937975745.1 uncultured Planctomycetaceae bacterium
ATTCGTCCGGCGGGCTTCTCGAAAATTGATCCGGGAAGCTCGCGCGGTCGACTGGCACACCGGGAACGAATCGGCGAGTTTCAGCCGCGCGCTCAATGCGGCAGGGCGTGTCTGGCGTGTAGCGCGTAGGCGATGGAATTCATTCGGGTCTGCATATTGTCGGCCCGTGACATGAAGACCACTGGACAAGCCGCCCCCCACAAAATTCCGCCGTACTGACAGTCGGCCGTATACATGATCGCCTTGACAGTCAGATTGGCCGACCGGAGATCGGGGAAGACCATTCCGTCGGCCTCTCCGGCAATCCGTCCGGAGAGGCTTTTACGGGCGGACGCAACCGCGGCATACGCCAAATCGAACGACAGCGGCCCTTCAACGATCGCATTGGGAAGCCAGCCGGACCGGCTCCGCTCTGTCAGCTCGGCAGCTTCGAGACTGTCGGGCATGGCTTCCATTGGTTTTTCGGTCGCCGCCATCAATGCCACGCGTGGCTGGTCTGCCCCCAGAGAGTGGGCAATGCTCGCGACGGCTTCGACAAACTCCACCTTCTGTTCCAGCGAAGGTGCAATCGTCACGCCGGTGTCGGTCAGCAGGAACGACTTGCCATGCGGCGTGATCTCCATCAGCACAATCTGACAGATGGTCCGTCCCGTTCGCAGTCCCGCTTCCCGATCGAGCATGGCCCGCATCATGTCGGGCGTCGAAACTTGTCCCTTCATCAGAACAGAAGCGCGGCCGCTTCGGATGACGGACACAGCTGCCACGGCAGGTACCTCGGTCGAAACAATCTCGAACCGGTCCGTCGCGAGTCCCATCTGCTCGGCCTGCTGCCGAATGGCTCGCTCGTCCCCCGTCAGAATCGGATCGACCCATCCCCGGTCTTGGGCGTTCGCCAATGCTTCCAGCACTGTGGAATCGGCACCGCCGGTCGCAACAACGGCTACGGGAGTCTGCAACTGGTCCGCGGCCTGGTACAAATCGGTAAACGAATGCAATGGCATGGAGAAAACTCGGGATTAGAGACTGACACCCAGCTGCATCCAGCGCGATGCCACCAACGGGTTGCACAGGGCGGCACGAAATCCCCACGAACTGCTGCGGGCCATCGCATTCACGTCCCTGACACAAATCTGTCGACGGGGTGAATTCAGGTGCCCGTCCACTCGGCAGGCCGCTTGTTCAGAAAGGCGGAAATGCCCTCCTGCGCATCATTCCGCAGAGCGTTGTCTGTCATCACCTCGACAGCCTTCCTGTAGGCGGTCGGTTCGTCCAGATGCAACTGTTCGTAGAAGGCCCGCTTCCCAATCTTCAGGACGAGGGGGCTCGACTTCCGGATGGAAGCACACAACTCGTCTACAGCTGCGTCAAGTTCCTGCTCGGGAACGACACGATTGACCAGACCCGCTTCGTAGGCACGCTGAGCAGAAATCGGCTGCCCGGTAACGAGCATCTCCATTGCCAGCTTGGGAGGGATGCTTCTCACCAGTGGAACCATGGGTGTCGTACAAAACAGTCCGATCTGCACTCCCGGCGTCGCGAACCGGGACTGTTTGCTGGCCACAACCAGGTCGCATGCCGAAACCAACTGGCAGCCCGCTGCCGTCGCCAGTCCGTTCACCTTGGCAATCACAGGCTGCGGAAGTTCTCGCAATGCCTGCATTACAGACGAGCAAGTCTGGAACAACGCGCGATACTCGTCCTCGCTGCGGCCAGCCATCTCGCGCAGGTCATGACCGGATGAAAAGACCGGACCATTGGCCGACAGAACCAGCACGCGAATCGATTCATCCGCGCGGACTGTCTCCAGCGAGTCAAGAATCGCCGTCAGCAGCGCCTGGGACAAGGCGTTCCGCTTGGACGGCCGATTCAGCGTCAAGGCCGCCACGCCCTCCTGAACTTCCAGCAGAAGTTCGGCCTCCGTCGTTGAACCATCAGATTGTGTCACAGCAAGAGCCCTCTCTCGAAGAATCTCATTCCGAGTGACCACCGGCCGACAACTCGTTCCGACATGTGGGTCGGCAGTGAGACCATCGCGCCACTCGAACCG
>CALJUK010001017.1 GCA_937975745.1 uncultured Planctomycetaceae bacterium
GCGGAAACGCTGGGCTCCATAACGGCCTGCTGTTTGGGGGGAGAGGTTTCGTCGGCGGCTGGCAGCGCGGACCGATCGGTCACACGAAAGTAGCGGACCAGCCGAGTTCCCGCCGATTTCTTGACGCCAGCGGGGATGATGCTGTCGAGCACCTGCCCCCACGAGCAGAGATATCGCTCGGCGATCCACTTCGTCAGCTCCAGCATCAGCGGGGACAGCAGCGGCCGCTTGTCGATGATCTCTTCGATGGACTTCAGCTTGGCTGATGGTGGGCTCGCTTGACCTTGCGAACCCGGATGGACGAGGCCGACACAATAGGCCACAACAGAGCGGTTCCCTTGGCCGAAGGGAACGCGAATCCTCTGGCCAGCAGCCAGTTGGCCACGCAGCCGATCGGGAACAAGATAATGATAGACCGTGGCCATCGGCCGATTGAGAACGACTTCGGCGATAAGACGGTCGTCGTCCGCGGCGAATTCCCATTCGTCGGGCTTTGTATCGAACAGGTGCTGCTGGCGGGTGTCAGCCACGGTTGCGGTTCGTGTCGGAGAGCGTGTCAGTGGTGGATCGCGAGACGGCGTCGGCCTGTGATGTCGGATCACGGTTGCCGGCAGCCGACCGATCGCAGTAGTGTAACGTCGTCAGATCAGCGTCCAATGTAGAACATCCTGCAGGAAGTGCACCATGCGTCTGGGACTATTCGGCGGAACTTTTGATCCAGTTCATCTGGGACATCTACTCTTGGCTGAGCGCTGCCGGGAGGAGTGCGAGCTGGACGAAGTCTGGTTTGTGCCGGCTCACCGACCGCCACACAAGTCGAACGCCACAATCACCGAAGGCGTTGCGCGGTGTGAGATGCTTGAATTTGCGACTGCTGGTTGCCCGCAGTTTCATGTCAGCCAAATCGAACTGAAGCGGGAGCCTCCCTCGTACACGGTCGATACGCTGGCGCAACTGCACGCAGACGACCCATCGCGCGAGTTGTTCTTCCTGATTGGTGCCGACTCGTTGAATGACCTGCCCACCTGGCGGGAGCCCGAACGGATTGCCGAATTGGCAACGATTGTGGCCGTCAATCGGGGCGAACAGCAACTGCGGCAGGCCGAGACGCTCTGCTCGCATCTGGGCGAGGCAATTGCCAAGCGGGTTCGCCTGGTGACCATGCCGGCCTGCGACATCTCGTCGAGCAATATCCGCAGCCGAGTCGCTGCCAGGAAGAGTGTGCGCTTCATGATTCCTCGGGCGGTTGAGGTCTACATCGCCAACAAAGGACTATACCGGCAGGTAGATCGTTAGGTCCCTTGGGCCAGGTACCAATCCTTGTGGATGTGTTGTCTCTTGTACAGATTGCTTTGCGGGATGGCCCCAGTCTTACAGACGAGTCCTGCAGAATCTCTAAATCGAAGCAATCTGCCCACAAAGTCGACTCAATCCGCGCGGTCGTTACAGGCGGACCTCCAAAGAGTTCGCAATCGGTGGTCAGTCCCGTGAGCTTCGCATAATCCGCAGTCTCACCGCGTGATCCACGACTGCAACCTATGTCATACGTGCTTCGACGTGGCATGTCAGCTGAAAGCGCTCGTTTCGTCTCCCAGTGACCGCCGATAAAGAAGAAGTGTGGTTTCGGGACAGTTCGAGACGTTCGAGAGCGTCCCAATTGCCGCGTTCCAATGGCTCACGTGGTCTGCCCGGAGATACCGGGAAGTGAGACGAAGTCCGGCTGCCCCTGCTCATTCTCCTCGGAGCGAGTCTGCAAAGAATGTCAGATTTGAACTCGCCAGTTGCGACGGTGGCATCCGCGGTTCCGCAGGGGTTTCGCGGACTGCAGCTACTTGCCGTGACCGACGGAATCGAAACTTGGCATGTCGAGCGAAATGGGAAGGGGGGGCAGTACCTCCTCCGCCAGCCGACGGTTCGCTGTTCGCGGGAGACGACCCGGCAGGCCATCGAAGAACTCCAGCGTGAACTGCATCTGACCAGGATGGCCAGCTCTCCCTACGTCCGCCGCGCGGTGCATGCCGAACTCAATCAGTCTCGGTGTTACCTTTTGTCCGACTGGTTGGAAGGAACCACGCTCGAAGCCCACCTGTCGCGGAGTATGGGCTTCGACTGGAAACGGTCGCTATGGATGGCGAGGCAGTGTGCCTCTGGTTTGGCTGACCTGCAGGCTGCTGGGTTCGAGCATCGGGCGATTGCCGCTTCTCAGGTCTGGCTGACACCGGAAGGGCGGGCACTCTGGTTCGACTTGCGGCATATTGTCGATCGTTCGTTGCCTGCCGAAGTAGCCGATCCGCGGGTTGCCTCCAGCGACCCAAACCTGTTGGTCTATCTTCCACCGGAAGCATTGGTCGGAGACGCGCGGCGGCCGGTCTTCGAGGACATGTATTCGTTGGGAGTTCTGCTGTACCGCATTTTCACCGGCAAGTTGCCATTTGTGGCGACAACGCGCGAAATGCTGACGCGACTGGTTCGCTCGTCGAGCGTCCCGGGTGTGTGCAGCCAGAACCCGCGGTTGCCGGCGCAGCTGGATCGGTTGGTCCAGTCAATGATGGCGAAACAGCCGCTCCGCAGGCCGACACACTTTTCAGATGTCGTTGCCGAGCTGATCCCGCTCGAACTCGAGTCCATCCTGTCCGCCGTCTGAACTCGTTGATGAACGGGGATGTTCGTCGCGCTCGAGCGATGTGTCGACGGCAGGAACTTCGAGCTCCCCGGTCAGTTTTGCTTGACCGGCTGGGGACGACGAAGTCGAACCGGGGCCCGCAGTGGTCGAATCCTCCGGATCCCTGTCCTCTGACCTGGCGTTCGTGTCGGCGTCACGATCCTGATCTCCAACGGTTCCGCCGCGACGTGTCTGGTTTCCGGCTCCGGATTGGGCGGACGATTGGGCGAAGTGGCTTCCAGAAATCAACGCGGCCGACTGATGCACGGGCCGATCGGGCCGCGTGTGCGGACCACTGAGCGTACTGCTCACCTCGCCGGAAGTCCCTCTCGCGTCTGGTTCGGCACGAAGATTGGCCGGCAGTTCCGCGAGCGGTTGGCGGGACTCAGTGACTTTCTCGAACCGCTTGCGTGACTCGGCGGCATGTGCTGAGGCGGACTGCTGATCGGTTTCGTCCAGTTGTTTCAGCAAATCCCGAATAATGCCTTCGGCAGCAGACCGTTCCTGGAACCACTTCTGCTGCGATTGAACCCACTGCTCGCGGATCTGGGACAGTTCCTGCTGGCTGGACCGGGCGAGTTGCTCTTGTTCGGCCAGCGCGCGGTCTCGTTCGGCGACCCACTCCATCAGCTTTTGCCGTTCGGCACGAAATTCGTCTTTGCGCTCTTCAAAGCGTGTTTGTTCCTGCTGCAATTCGCGGCGTTGGTCGGCCAGGCCGGTTCGGAGATGGTGATAGTATTCGGAGAGCGCCTCGCGGGCTTCGTCGATCCGTTCGAGCGCGGGTTCTTCACCGATGGCCTGCTGCAACTGGGCCGACGCCTCTTCGAGCGCGATCCGGAGTTCCAGACTGTCGCGATGCGATTCTTCCAGTTCGGCCCGAAGTCGATCGAGTCGTTCGCGGCGGGCTTCCAGGTTTTCGGCATGCATCGACAGCATATCTTGCTGCCGGCGGAGTTCTGAATCCTGCAGTGTCTTGTCCCGTAGCCAGGCCTGTTTTTCGTCGGCGAGCTGTTCCCGGGCGATTTCCAGATGTCGCTCGTTCTCGCGGCGTGTTCGCTCGAGTTGGGTCCGCTCGCGTTCGACACTCCCTTCGCGTTCGGCCAGCAGGCTTCGCCGCCGTTCGAACTGTCGACGGGCCAGACGCTGCTGTTCGTTCAATTGTTCCAACTGGGTGATTGCCTGTTGTGTCTCCAGGCGAAATTCTTTCCGCTCCCGTTCGAACTCTTCCCGAGATGCCGTCAGATGCGACATCTGGAAGCGGGTTCGCCCCTCGAAGAGTGACCGTTGCTTGTCCAGTTCCTGCCGTTCGGCCGCGATCTGCTGCTTGGCGTCGGCTTTGAGTTGTTCGATGTGGTCCCTTGTCTGGCGGAGTTCGGCTTCGGCTGCCTGTTCGCGCGCTTGAAAGTCCGCTGTCCAGTCGGCTTCGTGGCGGCGGAGTGCTTCGTCCTGCAATTGGCGGCGAGCTTCGAGATCGGTCTGGGCCTGGCGGGGGTCCTCCTCCCAGTCAGCACGTTCCTTCGTCAATGCCGCACTGCATTCCTGCCGAGACTCGGCCAGGGTGGCACTCTCGCGTGCCTGGCGTTCGATCCATTCCTGCTGGCAGAGTTCCAGTTGTGTCTTCTGCTGGTCGAGTTCTTCGAGAATTTCCTTGCGGGCGATCTCTTTCTGCTGCTGCAATTCCGCCTGGAGCCGATGCATCAGCTCGCTGTGTTCTTCGTCGATGCGGTGGAGCAGTTGTTTGTGCTCGGCCTCTTCGCGTTCTCGTTGCCGAGCATGCGCCGCTTGGCTGGCCTGCAATTCGGCCTGCTTTCGGCGGAGCGAGTTGCGCTCTTCTTCCAGCTCGCGCTCGATCTCTTCCTTCATCCGAGTCCGCTCGGCAGCCAGTTGCTGCCGCTCGTTTGCCAGTTCGCGATCCTGTCGCTCCAACTCACGGACGAGGCGTTCGCAAGCGTCTGTTCGCTGTTGCAGTTGGACTTCCTGCGCGCGGACATCGGCTTCTCGTTGTTCCGCCTGGTTGGTGAGATCCTGGCTCCACAATCGCAGCGCGCGGCGTTCGTGGTCGAGTTGCCCCAACTGGACGGAAAGATTCTTCTCACGACGAGAGAGTTCGGCGAACTGCGAGCGCAGATGCTCGGTCAACTGGCTGGCTTGCAGCAGGACATTGGCCGTACGGTCCAAATCGGCTGACTGGGGCGCGCGCGCTTCGGGCGAGGGGGGTGTCGGGCCGGAATTGGCCGACAATGCGGGCGGAGTCTGATCGGAAGGACGATCCGCCTCAGGAGATTCGCCGGTGGCGTTCGTGTTGTCGCTCATCGCGGGAATCCTTTCCCAATCCGAGCCGCAAAAAAGTTCTCAAGGCCGACGGCCCCGAGCCAATGACCCGATCAATCACCCAAAGGTGCCATCCGCGCGAAGCAACCGGCCGCGGACATCGGTCGCGCGGCCGAATGACTCTCACGGTTGATTCACTGGCCAATGTCGCGGATCGGTTCATCCAAGTCGCGCGAAGTCGACAGACTTCGACGCCGCATTCGCCTCTCCGCGATCAGGAAATATTCGGGATGAGACGTTACGAGACTGATACGTGATTCTGCAACGCCGCCACAAAACGGTCTTTGGGGGTCACGCCGACGATCCGCTCCACGAGTTGACCGTTCTTGAAAATCATCACTGTCGGAATCGACATCACCTGCTGCGCCGATGCAGTCTTGGGATTCTCGTCGGTGTTCAATTTGCCAACGCGAACCTGACCCTGAAAGTCGTTGGCCAGTTCTTCAATCGTCGGGGTCAGCATGCGGCAGGGACCGCACCAGGGAGCCCAGAAATCGACGACAACAGGTTGATCAGACTCCAGGACCTCGGTCTGGAAGTTTTGGTCAGTGAACTCCAGGACGTTGCCAGCCATCGTTACTTCGCCTTGTTTCGGATGATCTCTGTCGGGGGTCAGTCGAGACACGCATCTGACTGCCCCGTCTCGTGTCGGAGGATTATAGGGAATCACTAGGGGGTGTCAACGCCCGATGTTGTCCCGCTAATCGCCCTAACTTTATACGCTGTTAGCAACTTCGAACAGACCACTTCCTGGCGCCAGCGGTCGGTTTCGATCGGACGACATCTGCGGATTGGTGCACATGACCAGTACTGTTGTGTGTGGCGGGGCAAACTTCCGGTCGAGAATTCCCACCGGAGCTTCTGGTCGCTCTTGATTGGCTGCGGTTATGATCGATGCCGATGAAAGATGCCAGAAGGCGGGTCGATTCCCGTCTGGCGCCTCTCCAGCGACCGAGAGTCGGTCCCCCGCGACGGTGTTCTGCCCGTCGCCCCCAGCGGATTGGCCAACGTAAACGAGTTACAAGACCGGAAGGCGGACGCAGTGCCATCAATTCGCAATGTTCGACCCATCTTCCGTCCGCCTCTGCTCGCAATCCGGACGGTGCCCACTGTATTTGCGGCAGTGGTGCCCGCTGTATTTGCGGCAGTGTGGTGTCTGACGGCGGTGAGCCTTTGTGTGGCAGAGGAAGCTTCTTCTGGACAGCTGGTCGCACCGGAGACTCCGCGGTTCGTGAAGCCAGCGGACCCGGCGGAAGAAGAACTACAGATCCCCTCGGAACTGCTGCCGACGATTCACGACCGCTCGAAGGGAATCCTGCCGGTCGAGTCGGAGGCGTACTTCTTCATTCTCGACCGGGCTCGCCGCGTTGCGAACACGCCGGCAGCCTTCCAGGCTGCGAAGCAGCTCGAACAGGACCGCCGTGCCACGGTTCCCAGCTACGCGAAACTCCCCGATGACGAGTTTCCGGTTTTTGCCGATCTATTCCAGCATCCGGACGTCTATCGCGGGCGTCTGGTGACGCTGCGGGGCTATGTGCGGCGACTGATCTCCTATGCGGCACCGGAGAACGATCTCGGGATCGAGACTTTGTATGAAGCCTGGCTGTACACGCCAGATTCGCAGGGGAATCCGGCCGTAGTCGTCTGCACGGAGATTCCTGAGGGGATCCCCCGCGGCGATCAGCTTGTCGATCACGTGTCCGTGACAGGGTACTCGTTCAAGCATTACCTCTACTCGGCACAGGACACTTGGCGAGTGGCACCGATGATTCTGGCCGGTCGCCTCAACTGGAATCCGGCAGCGAGTGAACAGCGAAGCGGAATTCCCATTGGGTACCTGATTTCCGGTGTGCTGGCCTTGCTCGGTGTCCTGGCGGCTGTGATCTGGATGAATTTTCGCACCGAACGGAATCTACGTCAGCTGCGGCAGTCTCACGATGACCTCGCCCCGCCCGTCTTCCCCCAAGAGTCTGCCGATTCGAAGGACTCGGTCTCGCCCGCCGACGATTCAAACAGCACGGCCTCTACCGATGGCGGGCCGGGTGAAACGAAGTCGACTTGAAGGGTCTGCTCGCCGAGACGACCGCCGTTGTGCTCTCCCACGAGTCCGTGATTGCATCCACTCGGTGGGCCGGTTATTTTCGCCATGCGTCTCAAGAGATCAGGCGATCGGTTGTTCCGTTTTCGGTGACAATTGACAGCGTCCGCCAGCAAGTGATTCATGCAGTAAGTGATCCATGAAATACGCGTTGATTATTCCGGATGGATGTGCCGACGAGCCGCAGGCAAACCTGGGGGGCAGAACTCCCTTACAGGCCGCCCGGCTGCCGAACATGGACGCAATTGTCACCCAGGGTGTCATCGGCCGAACGGAAACCGTCCCCGAGAGCATGTCACCCGGCAGCGACGTCGCTACGAGGTCTAAGTTTGACTAAGATACGGGGCGACACGCCGACGGGTTGGCTAGCATCGACACG
>CALJUK010001018.1 GCA_937975745.1 uncultured Planctomycetaceae bacterium
GATGTGAACAGCCGGCGTCGTCGTGACATCGTGTGGGGCCGCTTTGGTTGTGCTGCTCATTTTCGGCCATCGGGTGGCAACCTTGCTGGGGTTGTGATCCCACACTGGGGAACATGGACGGCGCCATGCCGGTCACCTTTCCGGCTCGTGAACTGGCCGATTTCAAATTCATGCGATCGGAGGGCCTACGTCATGCCGTCCCCGGCCGATAGACCGGACGATACCGCGCTTCCCCGTTACGACATTTCGCGGTCTTACGAGTGGAATTACAACCACGCTCCAGCGGCCGTCGAAATCGAGCCGCCTCCGTTTCCCGGCGTGTGGTCACTGTGCGGTCTGGCCGTCGATTCGCCTTTGGGGATTCCGGCTGGGCCGTTGCTGAACGGAGCCTGGATTCGGTATTACGCCAGCCTGGGGTTCGACGTCCTGACGTACAAGACCGTGCGGACCTCCCCCCAAGCATGTTACCCTCTGCCCAATCTCCAACCGGTCACAACCGCTCCGCTGCCGTTTTCCGGACGGCGAGTCCACGCGACGGAAACATTCTCCGGTAGTTGGGCGGTGTCGTTCGGGATGCCGTCCCAACCAGCCGACACCTGGCGAAAGGACATCGAACAGACGCGTCGAAACCTTCCCACGGGCAAGTTGCTCTCGGTCTCGGTCGTCGGCACAACGGATGGCCCATCCGACGGGCTGGAACAGCTCGCGGATGACTATGCCCTCTGTGCCCAATGGGCAGCCGAGAGTGGTGCCGACCTCGTCGAGGCGAACTTCTCCTGCCCGAATGTCTGCTCAACTGACGGACAGTTGTACGAACAAGCTGAGGCGGCCGGTCTGGTGGCGGAGCGGATTTCCGAACGGCTCAACGCGACTCCGCTGGCCATCAAAGTTGGTTTACTACCGGACCGTGCACAGGCCGCACGCCTTTTGCACGCCATTGCGCCCTTCGTGCAGGCCGTCTCGATGACCAACTGCATCTCCGCCAAAATTGAAGGACCGACCGGAGAAACGTTGTTTGGGGATGCTTCGCGCGGCATTGGTGGCGAGGCGATCCGGGCCGCCTCGGTCGAGCAGGTGAGAACGTTTCGGGAGCTGATCGTCGAAGGCGGCTTGGACATCGAACTGATTGGCGTGGGAGGAGCCGCCTCGACAGCCGATGTGCAGGAGTACCTGTCCGCGGGCGCTACGAGCGTGCAGATGGCCACCGCCGCGATGATTGATCCACTGACCGCAGTCCGGATCCGGCGGGAATGGCCCAACGTTTGAAAGCACCGCTATCGGCCAGCCGAAGTGGCAACCGAACCTGTCACTCGGCGACTGGGGATTTCCTCTTTGGCCGCAGCCCGAAGTGAAGTCTTCCCGCTGGCTTCGTCAATCAGCTGCCACATGGCCGATTCCAGTCGGCCAGCGGCGTGCCACGTGTCGAGTTCCATTCCCGACTTGCGGGCACCGCGGGAGAGTTCTTCCCGCAGTGTTTCGTCCTGCAGAATCCGAACGATCTTGTCGGCCATGTCTCGGGGGTCGTTCGGCCGCGAGAGAAATCCATTGATACCGTCGGTGATCTGCTCGCTGTTGCCGCCAGCGTTGGCTGCGACAATCGGCGTGCCGGAGGCCAGAGCTTCCATATTCGTCGTGCAGAAATTCTCGGTGATCGACGGATTTGCGAAGACATCAGCGCGGGCGTACAAGCCCTTCAGTTCGTTTCCAAACGACTCTCCCCAGACCGTGACACTGTTGCCAAATGGCCGAGCAAGTTTCCTGACGTTTTCCAGTTCCTCGCCGCCACCCACAACAACGAGATGAGTGTTGGGAACCTTCTGGTGAACAATCTGAAACGCGCGAAACAACGTGGGGAGATTCTTCTCTGGCGTCAGTCTGGCGACGTACAGAGCCATCGGACGTTTGTCGTTTGGAAGCGGATCGTATGAGATATTCTCTTGTCAATAGGTATCAATGTACGGTCCTGGAATCGCCCCGTGATCTGACTTCGGAATGCAACGGTGTCGCTATCGCTCCTGCTGGACCTTCGACGGAAAAAACGTCGTCGTGTAGGCGTCGCTGAATCGCGTGAGGAGGTAGCGGAGCAGCGGGCGAGCCAGTCGAACGGCCGTTCGGCCGAAGCGGAGTTCGGCATAGCTGACCATGTCTGTCTCAAACATCACAACCGTTGGCACGCCGGCCCGTTGGCCGTATTCGACACCGATCGGCTTGCCGTATCCACCCAGACCGAGCGCGGACATCCCCTTCATCGCCGCGGCGCCGGAAATCAGCGTGATGTCGGGCTGGAACTGTTCCAGTAGTTGCGTATCGCTCCAGTGCTTCCAACTGCAGGGCTCTGGATGCGACTTCTGGAAGGGATGCGGCAACGTGGGATAAGTAGCCGAAGTGAAGCCGGGGAACTCGACGAGTTCTTCAAGACCCGGCATCTGACGGTTCAAGAACTCGCTGGGGAAGTGCTCGTTGACTTCCGGATGGATCAGAAAGACTTCGTGTCCCCGCTCCAGCAGTCTGCGGATTCGCGTATGCGATCCGACAGCCACACCGGTCATGAAGGGAGCATAAGAGAAGGTGAAGTACGCGATTCGCAACGGTTTGTCGCGTGACGTTGCTGCCATCGGTTGAGTTCTTTCGTCTTCACCTCCGTGCGATTCGGTTGTTGGACCGGTCGACATCCGTAGGCCGGCTGCGTCAACTCGACTCCAGGGATTGTACCGGATACGGCACCTGCTTCAAATGCGATGTTCGAATGATTCCAGGGTGCGGCCCGGTATTTCTCGGGCGCGTCTGCGGAATCGGCGTAACTCACACGTTGCGATGGCCGATAGCCGCCACGGAATTCCAACCTTGGGGACGGCATCGAAAATTGTGCCGATTCCAATACCCGGGAGAATTGCAGCGATGGGGGGAGACGACAATTTCGTGGCGGAGTCGTCAGGGAGTCGAGTCGAAGCGATCGCCGACCCGGATGGAATGCCCATTGAGGAAATCGGCTGCCGACATGGGCCGTTTGCCATCCGGCTGTACGGTTCGAAGTTCGACCGCTCCGTTGGTCGCGGCGACAAGAATCGTTC
>CALJUK010001019.1 GCA_937975745.1 uncultured Planctomycetaceae bacterium
CCGGCGCGTCGCTCCTGCACAGTCATTCGCAGCTGATTGTCACGTCGGTTGTGCCGATTTCGGTCCAGGAAGAGATCGACGGGGCGGCAGAGTACTACCGTTACCGTGGCCGCTGCATCTTCGAGGACATGATCCAGCAGGAGCTGGTCCAGGAGGAGCGGATCGTTCTCGACACGCCCAACTTTTTGGCCTTCTGCCCCTATGCCAGCCGGTTTCCATTCGAGACCTGGATTGTGCCCAAGGGACACTCGAGCCACTACGAAAACATCCAGAAGCAGGGTGTCGAGGAACTGGGCATGGTCATGAAGACTTTGTTGCGCAAGTTGGAACTGGCACTCGACGATCCCCCGTACAATTACATGCTGCATTCGGCTCCGTTCGATGCTAGCGAACTTCCGCATTACCGTTGGCACTTCGAAATGTTCCCCAGATTAACTAGAGTCGCAGGTTTTGAATGGGGGAGCGGTTTCTACATTAATCCGGTCCTCCCGGAAGAGGCGGCTCGGTTTCTTCGCGAGACGGACGTTCCGATCGCTGCGGACGGCCCGCAAGTCTCGCCCCGTTCTTACTGATCTGCCCGGCGTAGAATGCCAAATTGACGCTGCGGGGTTCTGGCCCAATCCTGTTCCGGTTAAATGCTCTGCAAAGGGCCTAGCTGTTACGTTCGCTGTTGATCTGCGAAAATATCCTCAAGTCAGCCAGAGATGAGCTTGGCAGAACTGTCGAATTTCTGTCTGATACGCGCCAGTGCGCACGTTGGCGGTGATTTACCGGGCTTCGCACGACTGGTCGCTCGACGGCATAGAGCCATTTTGCATTGGTAATGAGGAATTGACACATGGACTGTCGTGTCCGGCTGGTCCTGGCTATTCACAATCATCAGCCTGTAGGCAACTTCGACGGTGTCTTCGAGGAGGCGTACCGGGACAGCTACGCTCCGTTTCTGGAGATGTTGGCCGAATTCCCGCAGCTCTCGATTGCCCTCCACACGTCGGGCAGCCTGATGGAGTGGCTGGTGCAGGCTCACCCCGAGTACATCGATCGCCTTCGTTCCCTGGTCGAACGGGGGCAGGTCGAAATTCTCGGTGGTCCCTACTACGAGCCGATCCTGGCCTGTATTCCACGGCGGGATCGGATTGGCCAGATCCGGGCCTACTCTCGTTCCCTCGAACAGATGTTCGGGACGACGGTTCGTGGCATGTGGGTCCCCGAACGCGTCTGGGAGCAATCATTCGCCGGTGACATCACCGAGGCGGGGATCGAGTACACCGTACTGGACGACTTCCACTTTCGCAGCTCCGGACTCCGCGATCACGAGCTCAACGGCTATTACCTCAGCGAGGACGAAGGCCGTGTGCTGAAGATCTTCCCCGGTAGCGAACGGCTGAGATACACCATCCCGTTTCAGGACCCGTCCGTCACGATCGATTACCTGCGGCAGATCGGCGATGCAAGTCCCGGCGCGGTGGTTGTGTTCGGCGATGACGGGGAGAAGTTTGGGACCTGGCCCGGCACGAAGCAGCACGTCTATCAGAATGGCTGGTTAAGGCGGATGTTCGAATCGCTGGCGGCCAACGCTGATTGGCTGCGTGTTTCCACCATGGCCGAAGCTGTCGACCACACTATCCCCTCGGGGCGGATTTATCTGGGCGATGCCAGTTACCGCGAAATGACCGAGTGGGCGCTGACGACGGACCGGCAGCTTGAGTTCCACGAACTGACGCATGCTCGGGAGCACGATCCCGGCTGGAATACTGTCAAACCCTATTTACGAGGCGGATTCTGGCGGAATTTCCGCGTCAAATACTCCGAAAGCAACGAGATGTATGCTCGGATGCTGGAGGTCAGCAGAAAACTGGAGAAATTAGCCGACAGCGAAGCGGGACGTGAGCAGCCGGACCGCATCGCCACAGCACGCAGCGAACTTTATCGGGGTCAATGCAACTGCCCGTACTGGCATGGGGCATTTGGTGGTCTGTATCTGCCCCATCTCCGAAACGCCATCTACAAGCACTTGATTCGGGCCGACAACATCCTGGAATCGCTTTCCGGTCAGACCAATCGATGGGTAACCTTGGAAAGCAGCGACTTCAATATGGACGCACGCAAGGAAGTCCGTCTGGCCAGCGATCGTCTGGTTGCGTACATCGCACCGGCTGCGGGAGGGCATCTGTACGAGCTCGATGTTCGGAGCACCGGAAGCAACTTGCTGGCGACATTGGACCGGCGGCCTGAGCCGTATCACGAGCGGATCCGGGCCCACTTCCTGGCCCAGGAAATCGGCGAGGAACAGTCTGACGCCGTCGCCAGCATTCACGACCGCGTTCATTTCAAACAGCCCGATCTCGACAAACAACTCAATTACGACCATTGGAATCGCAAATCACTGGTCGATCATTTCCTGCAGCCGCAGCTAGGCCTTGCCGACTTCCAGGCCGGCCAGGGGCACGTCGGCGACTTCGTGAATGGCGTCTACGAGACGGTCCTGCGCCGGAGCGCCGACCGGATGGAAGTTCGCATGCAGCGGGCCGGGCATGTCGGGCCGTATCCTGTCACCGTGGTCAAAACTGTTGCGATCGAACGGGACCGCGGGGGCGACCTTGAAATCACCTACGAGCTGTCGAACCTCCCGCAGGAAGTTCCGCTTCATTTCGGTGTCGAATTCAACTTTGCCGGCATGGCGGCCGCCGCCAACGACCGCTACTACTACGATGCCAGCGGTCGTCAACTGGGCCAATTGGGTTCGGTGCAGGACGTGGGAGAAGGAAGCCGACTGGGACTGATCGATGAATGGCTGGGTGTCGACGTCTCGCTGGACGTCTCGCATCCGGCCGGCTTCTGGGCGTTCCCCATCCAGACGGTCAGCCAGTCGGAAGGTGGGTTCGAATTGGTCCACCAGAGTTCCGCCGTTGTACCGCATTGGGAGTTCGTTGCGTCTGAAGACGGACGGTGGTCGGTGACGATCGTGATGTCGGTTGACACCTCGGCAGCTCAGGCACGCCAGCTGCGGGAAACCGTCGTCAGTCGTTAGAGCGCGCTGCGTTTCACTTTAGCGGCTTCTGGCAGCGTAA
>CALJUK010001020.1 GCA_937975745.1 uncultured Planctomycetaceae bacterium
TGAGTGCCTCCGATCTGACCGACGACGCCCGCGCGAAACTGACGGTCGCGAGAAATGTGCGCGATGTCGTTGCCGCCGAAGACGGGTCGCTGCTCGGCCCATTGGCAGACGAGTATCAGGATGCGCTGGCTCGATTGGCTGAAGCGGAAGAGGATGACGACGAATCAGAAACGAAGCGACAATTCGGCGAAGACCTCGCCGATGTCGAGTACGCCATGGAGACGATTCCGGAGGAGGAGTCTCAGGTGCTGGTCGAATCGCTGAACAGAATCGTCGACGGACCGCCGCTGGCTGAACCGGAGCAACTCAAGCTGCTTCCGCTGGATCGCTCCGCTCGGGAGATGGCGGATCGCAAGGACTTGGACAGCGAGTCGCAGGCTCTGCTGAATCGCTTGGTGATCGAGGCGGTCTTTCCAGATGCCATCCGCAAGGTGTACGGCGGCGGTTGGCGGCCGGCGATGTTCGTCTTTGGGGCCGCGGGGTTGCTCGTGGCGGGGCTGTACTTTGTCTGCGTCCGCGACCGCCCGAGCGATCATCCACTGTCGAACCCGGCCGAAGCGACAGACAGTGCACTCAACAAAGACGCAGCCGCCGGTCGGTGACGTGCCGTTGCTCGCAATCGTAAAGAGCCCCAGCCTCTGGTTGCTGAGCATCTCGCAGTTCGGGACAAACATCGGCTGGATCTTTCTCGTCAGTTGGCTGCCGGCCTACCTGTGGGAGGTGCATCGACTGCCGTTCGTCGAACGGAATCTGATGGCCTCCATCCCCATCTATGTCGGATGGCTCGGTATGTTCACCGGGGGATGGGTGACCGACGCGCTGACGACCCGGTTGGGAGTCCGCTGGGGACGGGCCCTGCCGATGAGCGCGACGCGCTTCATCTGCATGACCGCGTACATTCTGATGCTGTTCGAGCCGTCTCCCTGGACTGCAACGATCCTGTTCTCACTGGTGGCGTTCGGAACCGATCTGGGATCACCCGCGACCTGGGCCTTCAATCAGGACGTGGGTGGGCGCTATGTCGCGTCGGTCCTGGGATGGGGCAACATGTGGGGCAATCTGGGAGCGACGGTGTCACCCACATTGCTGGTGCTCATTGTGGACGACTATTACGACGGCGATTGGAACGCCGCGTTCATCACCTGCGCGGTTGCATTCATGGTCTCGGGCTTCTGCAGCCTGGCGGTCGACGCGACGAAACCGATCGACGTCGTTCCCGAATCCGGCGCAGCCGAGACGCCGCCCGAAACGTGACACGCGTCCCATCGAGCCGGAGACGATCAATGGTCACTTTGCGTCTTCGCGACTTGGCGTGCCAACCAATCAACGTGGGTCAACGACAATTCAACATGGAGCTTCACGCCTGATGAGCCAGCGTATCTCAATTCTCCTGTTTTCATTCATCGTCGCACACGGTCCGCAACTCGCGGCAGCCGATCGCCCAAACATCCTGTGGATCACATCTGAAGACAACG
>CALJUK010001021.1 GCA_937975745.1 uncultured Planctomycetaceae bacterium
TGTCGAATGCAAGTCTCACGCGATCGCTTGGACGGTGAAGCCGATCAGGAGGTTCGGTCAAGTTGACCGTCACCGATGACCGCTCTACAGTGGTTCCTGCCGGTCTCGCCGTGCCTTCCCTGTTTCATCGATTGCGTCCGCATTCTGGTTCATCGATTGCGTCCGCATTCTGGAATGACTGCAGCGGAGTCCGCACGAGAACCGATCTCATCGCGACCTGGTCCCGTTTGGAGAAGAGGAGTCAGTCCGTGGCTCGCAAAGCTTGGGGTGGACGTTTTCAGCAACCGACCGATCCACGCGTCGAAAAGTTCACCGAATCGATCAGCTTCGATCATCGTTTGGCGGCTGTCGACATTCGGGGGTCGCAGGCCCACGCCCGGATGTTGGCCCGCGTCGAATTAATTACCGACGACGAATGTCGGCAGATTGTCGAGACGCTGGCCCAGATTGGTGGTGAAATTGCGGGGGGCGAATTCCCGTTCCGCACCGAACTCGAAGACATCCACATGCACATCGAGTCGGCGCTGATCGAGCGGATCGGCGACGTCGGTAGGAAGCTCCACACCGGCCGCAGTCGCAACGACCAGGTCTCGACTGATCTCAGATTGTACGTCAGGGAATCGATCGATCGCGTCGACGAGCTGCTGCACGAATTGCAGACGGCGTTTGTCGAACGGAGTCCGGCCGACCTCGACGTGGTTCTTCCGGCATACACACATCTGCAGCGGGCTCAGCCTGTTGTGGCGGCTCATTACTGGCTGGCCTATTGCGAGAAGTTCGACCGCGATCGGATGCGGCTGGGGGACTGCCGCAACCGGGTCAATGTTCTGCCGCTGGGGACAGCCGCGTTGGCAGGCTCGACGTTACCGCTGGATCGCGAGGCGACAACGGCCGAACTCGAGTTTCTCACGCCGATGGCCAACAGCCTGGATTCCAGCAGCGATCGAGACTTTCTCGCGGAGTTTGTGTTCTGCCTGTCGTTGATTTCGGTCCACTTGAGCGGCTGGGCCGAAGAGTGGATTCTGTGGTGCTCGACGGAATTCGGCTTCCTGCAACTTCCCGACGCCTATACGACCGGCTCGTCGATCATGCCGCAAAAACGCAACCCCGATGTGCTGGAGTTGATTCGTGGCAAGTCGGCTCGGCCAATCGCCGATTTGCAGCAGGTGCTCGTCCTGTTGAAAGGGCTACCGCTCGCCTATAACCGCGATCTGCAGGAAGACAAAATCGCCTTGTTCGATGCGCTCGACACGGTCACCGCCTGCCTGGAACTGGCCGCAGCCATTGTCAGCTCGGCGCAGCTGAATCGGGAAGTCATCGAGTCACGGTTGGAAGACGGTTTCCTGGATGCGACGGCACTGATGGAATACTTGATTCAGCAGGGTGTCCCGATGCGGACCGGTCACGAGACGGTGGGCAAGCTGGTCAGCATGTGCGAATCGAAGAAATGCCGCCTGGCTGACCTGTCTCTCGCCGATTTCCAAGAGGTGGGGGGCGTCATCGGGCAAGACGGGGATGGCCTGCTGGGAACACGCAATGCAGTGGCCGCCCTGTGCACCTATGGCTCGGGCAGCCGCGAGAACGTCGAGGCACAAGTCGGTCGGTGGCGCGAGATTCTCCAACTGGACAGCTAAGGCGGTTCGGCCGAACATGCGACGATGCGAAATATCCGATTGACGATCGCTTATGACGGGACCGACTTTGTCGGCTGGCAAATTCAGCCCAACGGGCCATCGGTCCAGGCAGCTGTCGAACGGGCCATTCTGCAACTGACGGGAACCGCCTCCTCGGTCCTGGTGGCCGGTCGAACGGATTCTGGCGTCCATGCTCTGGCTCAGGTGGCCAACTTCCGCAGCGAGACACGTATTCCCTGCGAAAAGCTGCAAACCGGACTGCAGACTTTTCTACCGGACAGCATTGTCATTCGGAACGTCGATGAGGTCCCCGACGACTTTCACGCGACCTACTCCGCCAAGTGGAAGCGTTATCGGTACGTCATTCTCAACTCTCGCGTCCGCGTTCCCTTTCTGTCTCGCTACGCCTACCGAGTGGAAACGCCGCTGGATGCCGCCGCGATGCACCACGCCGCGCAGTCACTTGTGGGGCGACATGACTTCCGCTGCTTCGAATCGCAGTTTCCCAACAAGGCGACCAGCGTGCGGACTGTGACCGGTGTAACTGTCGGCCGGTATTCCGGCTGGCCCATCTGGACTCAGGCGGGCGGTTTGCGTGGTGCCGTGGCGAGCGACGGCGACTTCATCTGCCTGGAGAGCACAGCCGACGGTTTCCTGTATAACATGGTTCGGGCCATTACCGGCACGCTGTTGCAGGTGGGACGTGCCCGCTGGGCCGAAGCGAAAGTGGCCGAGATCATTGCGGCCGGCGACCGATCCATCGCGGGCGAGACGGCACCGGCACGCGGTTTGTATCTGGTCCATGTCGACTACGAAACGCCACTTCCCGCACCTGCGACCGTTCCGTACCGGGAATTTCTTCCCGCCGAATTCGTGCCGCCGCACTCCGCGAAAGACATGCTGTGAAGGTGCTGCACTTTATTACCCGACTGATTGTCGGCGGTGCTCAGCAGAATACGTTGCTGAACGTCGAGGACCAGCACCGCGACTACGGTGACCAGGTCACTCTGGTGACGGGCCCCGGAATTGGTCCAGAAGGTTCGCTCGAACCACGAGCACGAGCGGGAGGCTTTGACTTTCGGGTCATCGAACAACTCGGCCGGAGTATTCGCCCAACGGCAGATTGGTCTGCTTATCGCGAGTTGTTGAAACTTCTACGCGACATTCAGCCGGAAATTGTCCACACACATAGTTCGAAAGCCGGCATCCTGGGCCGGGCAGCCGCCCGGCGGCTGGGTATCCCTGTGGTGCACACGATCCACGGTGCCTCGTTTCACGTCGGTCAAAGTCCGCTGGCCTATCAACTCTATCGGCAGGCCGAACGGTGGGCCGGGAAGCGAACCGACCACTTCATTAGTGTGGCCGATGCCATGACCGATCAGTACGTGGCCGCTGGCGTGGCACCGCGCGAGAAGTTCACCACCATCTACAGTGGAATGGAAGTCGAGCCGTTCCTTAACCCGCCTCGCCCACGTGACGAAGTCCGCGCGGAATTGGGACTGCAGCCCGAACATGTCGTCGCGGGAAAGGTGTCCCGGCTGTTTCACCTTAAAGGGCATCACTTTGTAATCGAAGCAGCCGCGGATGTCGTCCGCGCTTGTCCTCAGGTTCGCTTCCTGTTTGTTGGGGACGGCATTCTCAGAAAGCAATTCGAAGCTGACATCGCACGGCGGGGACTTGGCGAGTATTTCGTTTTCGCCGGTTTGG
>CALJUK010001022.1 GCA_937975745.1 uncultured Planctomycetaceae bacterium
TTCGCGGAGTGGTCCTGGCCGGCATCGACTCCGCGGAATGTCCCCGGGAACGTCGCTTGACCGTATGGAACCGACTGGCCGACGAGTGGCGACCCGCGCACCTGGCCGACGATTCCCAGACCATTTCCTTCGATCGACTTCCGGAGGCGATTGAAACAATCTACCAGGGACGGATGGTCGGGCGCACGGTCGTTCGCATCGCGGCGGACGCATAGCCGATCAGTCGCAGGATCCGTCATGAGAGGTGTGTGTGACGGTTGCCTTTCCTCCGGTCACTACTTCATCATGACAGGCGGAGCTGCTGGTGGGGTTGTTCGGGAGAGGGACGGTTTGCTCGGGTCGGCAGCGTTCGCTTTGGTCTCACGGCTTTGTCCGGGGGACTGAGCGCGCACCTGCAGCGGGCCCTGTTCCTTGCGTCGGCGTTCCGCCACAAAGACCTTCGCAGTGCAGGTGAGGAGTTGCTCCTTGCGAATTTCGAGCACTCCGTCCAATTGACCAGCCATATGCTCGACCCATCCCGGTTGCCGGGACATCGCCAGCCACATCATGTGCAGGAAGACGCTGATTTCGCGAAAGTTGCGGTCGATGACCATATTGCTGATTGGTGAGATCAGCTTGGCAGCCGTCTCGACAGCATTCGACGGGAAGGTGGCAAACAGGCTGGCCTTATGGACGATCTTCGGCGTTCCGTCGTCATCCTGCGCGTATTCGGTGTGGAGGTGAATCAGCGCCTTGGCCGCGATGGGTTTGATCAGCAATGGGCTGCCGTAGACTCCGCGACAGAGGATGACGATTTCCGATGGGTCATGCCAGAGAACTTCGATGGCGCCGACAGAGCCATCACCGGTATCGGCTTCGTATTCGGTGGGCCCGGTCTGCCACATTTGAAACTTCGAGATTTCCATCGCCCGCCAGATACTAACCGCGACATCCGGATGACTGGCGAAGAAACGGTACGTCTCGTGGTGGACTGCCAATTCGAGCGTCGGCATCTGCCGGAACAGGCTGTACTCGTTGAGGATGGCCTCGGCGGCGCGACGGTGCTCGACCTTCATGCGCTGCAACGGCAGAGCGGCAATACACTTCTCTGCCGCACTTCGCGACGAGTCACCCGCCTGGATGACATTGACGATCGCATTGCTGGATGAAATCGGATCATCATCCGGGCGGGTTGTCCGCCGGACTTCGCGGTATTCGGCCACGATCAGCCGGTCCTCGTCCTTCGACTGCGAGTCTGACGACGGTGCATTGCCCGGATTACCCCAGACCGGTAGCGCACAAAAGGAGATGGTTGCCAACGCCAGCATCAGTGTTCCGCGAGATCGGCCGAGTCGGTGCATCCTTGCCATCCCCCAACGTCATGCTTGTCTTGTGTGCTTATTCAACATCGGCCGGCCAACCATCCTGGCCACAACACAAATCGCTTGCAGTCTTTCCCCGAGGAGATTCATCTGCCCGAAGGTTTCTGTCCAACCCTATTTGCTGGTCTCGTTTTCCGGGCTTGGAACAAATACCAGATGTGCCCGCTCGCCCGTAGCGATTGATTTTGTTCGCACAGCCGACCCGCCCGCTGGAACGTCCCTTCGAGTCATTGGCGTGGGTGGGACAGGCAGTTCCGAATCAGATTCGAGCAGAGGTTCGGCCTGTAACGGCGCGACCGGCAGGCCACGCGTCAGAGTATTCTGCGTCACGTCCAGTCCGATCTGAGCACAGACAGAACACCGGCGCGACTTGTGGTCGATGTGTCCTCGGCAAACCTGACATCGCCGCCGACAGAGTCCCCGAAACGGTGACTTGGCACACCAGTCCGGCTTGCCAATTCGATTCAGATCCCACCCGGCCGAGTACAGCCATTCGGCCCGCGGCGGATGATCGCTGATGTCATCGATCAGGTCTCCGGAGGGCCTTAGCAGTGGACTGCATTGGCAGCCGGCACCCGCCACGGCGATTGCTGTGGCGAAGAGAGCTGTCACGAGCCTCATGTCGATCGTCTCCCGTGACAAGTGCTCCCCCAAGTGCTTCGTTGAGGGCAGTGTGTCCGCTGTCGCAACGACATCTCCCGCCCGAA
>CALJUK010001023.1 GCA_937975745.1 uncultured Planctomycetaceae bacterium
ATTGGCCGGTGCTCCGCCCGGGCGGCGCGTCTCGCCGAAACAGTCCCAGAGAAGTTCACCCAAACCCACGACAATCGGTTCCGCAGAAGTCATCACTTCCCTGCCTTTGTTTCAAGTGTCGCTTGTCGGGCCGGCTTCCACCGGACCTTGTCTTTTGTGACGTAATCTTGTCGAATCGAATCAGTGCGTGCAGGTTCAATCTGCATCTTAAATAAAAACCTGCGTGCTGTGCACCGGACAGAGACCTCCGACCTTCAGGGACACTGTTTCATGCCGGCCTCATTCGTATATGTCACCGTAAGCAGCCGGGAGGAAGCCAACCAGATCGGCCGTGCGCTCGTCACTGAACGACTTGTCGCCTGTGTCAACATTTTTGACGGGATGCAATCACTCTACTGGTGGAATGACCGGGTCGAGTCGGCCGACGAAGTGGTCCTGCTCGGCAAGACACGCCCAGAACGGGTCGACGCCGTCACCGAGCGAATCAAAGCCCTCCACAGTTACGAGTGTCCGTGCGTTGTGACGTGGCAGGTTGACGCCGGCAACCCCGACTACATGGCTTGGATTCACCAGGAAACATCGCAGCCCGGCGAGACCGTCTAATGCCAGCCATTCTCGAATACCACTGGATCGTCTCTGCGGACGAGATTGACGGCCTGGGACACGTCAATAACGTCGCGTACGTTAAGCGAATGCAGGATGCGGCTGTCGCCCACTCCGCAGCGCAGGGCTGGGACACCACCCGGTATGTGGCCGAGGGAGCCGCCTTCGTGGCCAAGTCCCACTTCATCGAGTATCACAAGCCGGCGCAGCTGGGGGACGTGATCGTGGTGCTGACCTGGGTATCAGAGTTCGGTAAGGCCACCTCGCGGCGGAAGTACCGCATGGAGCGGATGGGGGACGCCACGCTGCTGGCAACTGCCGAAACAGTCTGGGCCTATGTCTCCCGCGAGACGGGGCTCCCCAAACGCATTCCGCCGGAGCTGCTGCAGGAATTCGAGACATCGCCCGGTCCGGAGTAGGCAGGACCGTATCAGGCGGCAATGGGGCCACGCTGCTCGATGGCGGCGTCGATGCGATTGATGACGTCGGCAGCAAGTTCCACCTGAAGGGAGTCGGCTGTCTCACGAATCTGTTCCGGCCGTTTGGCACCACACAACGCGGTCGTCACACCGGGCTGGTGGACCGTCCAGTAAACGACGAGTTGAGCGACAGTCAGACCGACTTCGCTCGCGATGACACGCAGTTCGTCCAGGAAGTCCTGATTCTTGTCCCACTCGGCCCCTTGGAACATGGGGAGTCTCTGCCGTCCGTCAGCCGGGTCAAACTGATGGTCACGGGGGATCTTGCCGGCCAGTAGGCCCTTCATCAGCGGCCAGTAGACCATGACGGCCACGTTATTCTGACGACACCAGGGAAGCTGCGACGTCTCGATCTGCCGTTGCAACATGTTGTAACGGGGCTGATAGGCATGAATGGGACAAACCGAAGCAAACTGCTGCATCTGTTCGAGCGTCGTGTTCGAGACGCCGACGGAGCGGATCTTGCCGGCCTCCAACAGTTCGAGGAAACAGCCGGCCGACTCCGTGATTGGCACATTGGGATCGGGCGAATGCAGGTAGTACAGGTCAATCACGTCCATTCCGAGGCGCGAAAGGCTTTCATCGCATTCCCGCTTGAGCCTGGCCGGCGAAGCGTCTTTGGCCTGTTGTTTGTTCTCCCAGTGAATCCCCCCCTTGGTGGCGATCACGAGTTCTTCCCGCCGGTGGCCGAGTGCTCGACCAACCATCCGCTCGCTTTCCCCGTCGTAGCCGTAGCAGTAGGCGGTATCAAAGTGATTGATACCCACGTCGGCAGCCGCCTCGAGAGTCGCCAGACTGCTGGCTTCGCTCACATTGATGCTGGTGATGCCCGCAATGGGCCAGCAACCCATGGCGACCGGTGTGACGAATAGATTCGTGCTCGAAAGTTGTCGAACTTGCATGGTGCATGTCAATCTGATGAACAGAGACGGTCCGAAGATGGTGACGGATGGCCGTTACAGCCCCAAACCCTTATTCTGGAGACAATGCGGGCAAACGACAACCCGCGGCCGAATGCTCGATGGACGCTTCCCTGAGGTCCAAATCAAAGGCGAGATTCGATGTGTGGACGCTTTAACCTGCACACGCCAGTCGACCAGCTGGTCGCGATGTTTCACCTGCAGCCCATGCCCTGGATCGAGCCTCGCTACAACATCGCCCCGATGCAGATGATCCTGGCGATTCGCCAATCGGAACATGGGCGCGAGGCCCATCTGCTTCGCTGGGGACTGGTGCCACAGTGGTCGCGCGACGAATCGTCGGCGGCCCGGCTGATCAACGCCCGCGGCGAAACAGTGGCCGACAAGCCGTCATTTCGGGCCGCATTCAAACGCCGCCGCTGTCTGATTCCCGCGGACGGTTTCTACGAATGGCACGCGGAACCAGGCCGCAACAAGCAGCCTTACCACATTCATCAGGCCGACGGCCAGACGATGACATTTGCCGGTCTGTGGGAACACTGGCAGAAAGAGGATGGCGGGCTGTTGGAAACCTGTACCATCATCACAACCGAGGCGAATGATCTCCTTCGCGGAATCCACGACCGCATGCCCGTCATTCTTTCGCAAGCAGATCACGGCGTCTGGCTCGATCCGGAAATCGACGACCGCAACGCGTTACTTCCACTGCTGACCCCCTACCCGGCCGACCGACTGCAGATGGAGCCGATCAGTACGCTCGTCAACAACATCCGGCATGAAGGACCGGAGCTCATCAAGCCGGTCCGCGAGCAAGGCTCGCTGTTTGACTGACGGCTGTTTGACTGGCAGGTATTGGACCGGCCGACAATCGACCGACAATCGGGAACCGGATGGCTACGACCACAACGCCAGAACCCCGGCCGGGTCACTGAAATCGGCGAACAGAAAATCGGGCTGCCGGGCCTGCAGTTCTTCGTACGGATAAACGCCGGTCGCGACAGCAACCGCCTTGGGCCCAATCGCCCGAGCACATTGGATATCGGCCGGCGTGTCCCCGATCACCCAGACCCGTTCGAGATCGACTTCGCCGGGGTGAATCTGCTCGACCTCCCGGAGTGCAATCCGGGCGACGTCGTCTCGGTCGTGATGGTCGTCTCCGTAGGCACCAAACCGGAAATGCTGGGCCAGTTCGAAATGCTCCAGCTTCAACCGGGCACCGTCACGGAAGTTTCCGGTCAGCAGTCCGGTGGCCACGTCGTCGCGGGTCTCCAGCAGTTC
>CALJUK010001024.1 GCA_937975745.1 uncultured Planctomycetaceae bacterium
AGGCGAGTTGCATGCCGTAGCAGATGCCGAGAATGGGAATTCCCAATTCGAAGATGGCCGGATCCGGCTGGGGAGCGCGTTCGCCGTAGACGCTGGCTGGCCCCCCGGAAAGGATGAGTCCCTTGGGATTCAGATCGCGGATTCGTTCCGCGCTCAAATCGTGGCGAACCAACTGGCAGAAGACGTTTTGCTCGCGAATCCGCCGGCAGATCAGCTGGGCCGTCTGCGAGCCGAAGTCGAGCACCAAAATCAGTTCTTCCTGGTGTGGATCGACACCGATCTTATCGGCCGGGGCCGTCTCGTATTGAGTGAGGTTGGTCATCACTGCTGTGCCCAGAAATGGGAAACGCCGACAGGTTGTCGGCGAGGAATTCGAGCTTACGTGAACCGGATGTTGACCGAACCGGTCCGAAAGGAGTGGCTCTTTCCGACCGAACGGTGGTCCAGCCGCCAGCGGCTGGAGAAGCGGTCAATTTTAGCGGCCGTCTGAAAGGCAGACAACCGATCGGTGCAGTGTGACCGGGATTGCCGCCAGTTTACTCCAGCACAACCAGTTGGACGCCGGGGTAGTAGAACTGCAGAATCTGGCGGAAGTTGCGGCCAGACAGACCCAGGCCCCGGGCGCCCCACTGACACAGGCCCACACCGTGCCCGTGCCCCTTCCCGTCAAATGTCGCGTCTGTGCCAAGATACCGGACCGAAACGTAAGGGCTTGGCAGCTTCACGCTGGCCAGACTGGTCCGCAGTTCCGATCCACTGATCGCCACCCGGGTGACACCGTCGGTGATCTCAAAGCGGGGGACACGTCCCGCGGCGGTCGGCTGGATCGGCAGGAGTTTCGCGTCCCGACGGACGAAGACCCCTTTATCGCGAAAGATTCGCTGCAGGTCCTCCGAAAGTTTCTCCTGCGTGACGGTCTCGCTCCATCGAAACAGCGGCGATGGCTGACACCAGCGACACGCGACGGGCTGCAGTAACGGGGACGCATCGGAGAAGAACTCACTCCCCAATGTCGTCGATCCACCACAAACAGCTGAGTAGTACGTGCACATCAAGCCCTTCTGGTCCATGCAGACAATACCGGCCGTGTCGGCGACGGCCGCCCGGCTGGAATCGGTCTCACCGGCCAATCGACGGCCCGAACTGGATGTGTACTGGTAGCCGAGATACTTCTGACTCCGTGAGTCATTGTAGACGTCGAAGTAGGTGTGATCGCTGGCCCAGTTCATCTGGTACAGAGCATAGGTGCGGGCAACGACGGCCTGTGCTCGGCGGGCGGCATCGCCGAATGTCAGTGGCATTTCGCTGTCGACGACACTGGCGAGATACTCTTCCAATGGGAGCACGTTGACCACCAGAAACCGCTCACCAGGTCGGCGGAAGAGTCGCAAATGGCCGCGGTACATCCGGCCGTCAACCCAGACCGAAGGACTGTTGCGGGGAACAATTTCCAACCGCGTGACGGGAAACTCCTGGGCTTCGAACTGAAAGCCGGTTTCGGTGACTGTCACTTCCTGTTCGAGCCAGCGGGGGCCTTCGGCCAATGTTCGGCCGCTGCCAATCGGTCGGACTTCGAACGGCCCATCGATTGCCAGTTTAACCGATCGGACATTCCGCGGTGTCAGACAGACACGAATGTTGGGTGAGAAGTTCGATCGCTGCGACCGTGATGAAACCGGCAGCACAGATATCGGATGCGACTCGTGGGGGCTGGCGGCAGCGACGTCTCCCCTCGAACGCGGCTCAGCGGACAAAACGGTCGAGGTGACCTCAACCGTCTGCTGGGCGGTCGCGGCGGACCCGTCCGGGAACACGACCGGACGGTTCCAGGCAAGGTACGTGCCCGCCAGGAATGCGGTCGATGCAAACAATAGGACTGCCAGTCGCTCCATCATCAGGCAGATCAGTCGTTGCGCAGTTTCAGGTCCAACTCCGCCAATTTCTCACGGACTTCGTTCAGGGAAGTCACGCCGAAATTCCGGCTGGACAGCAATTCGTCAGGGGTCCGTCGCACAAGGTCCGACAGGACGGTAATTCCCAGCCGAGCCATGCACTTCCGCGCACGAACGGAAAGGTCCAGTTCCGAAATCGGCCGATCGAGCAGCGCCTGCTCCTGCGGAGAACGCGCCTCGAGCAGGTCCGGCAGTTCCGTCCGATGGACCTCGTGGAGGTTCTGGCCGATCTGTAACCCGAATTGCCCAATTAGTTCTCGGATTTCATCCAGCGAGGTCTGGCCGAAGTTCTTGCCAGCCAGAAGTTCCTCTTCGCTGACGCGGGTCAGATCGCCCAAGGTGACGAGGTCCATCTGTTCGAGACAATTCCGGCTGCGGACCGAAAGTTCGAAATCGGTGATCGGCCGACTGAGAAGCTGAGTGAGCCGCGCTTCCTGACGCAGTGTGTCCTCGTCGTAGTACATGTCCCCGGCCGCTTCGATGTCCTTCATGAACAACCGAGCCCGCGGGTGTGTCGGATCGAACTCCAGCACGCGGCGAAAGCAAAATGCGGCTGCCCGGTAATTCTCGTGGTCTTCGTACAGCAGGCCGAGATTAATCATCGCGCTAAGATAGAACGGTGGCTTGGAGAGCGCCTGCTCGTACAGTCGGATCGCCTCGTCATCATTGCCCCGTCGTGCATTCTCGCCAGCCAACCAGAACAACGCTCGGGCATGGGTCGAGTCCATATCGACGGCCCGCTCGAAGTATTCAATCGCACCGTAGGTGTCGCCTCGGTCGGCCCGCAGACATCCCCACTGAAACGAATACTCGGCCCGGCTGGCGGCCTCGGAAGCGATACTTCGCAGAAGTGACTCCGCATCGTCGATTTGCCCCTGACGGCGGAGTGTTTCGACCTGACGAAGTTTGCATTCGACCGGGTCATACCCCGACTTCGCCGCTTTCGCAAAGCATTTGGCCGCCTCGTCGAAGCGTTCCAGCGAAACGAGAACCTCGCCATGCACGAACGAACCGACGGCCGAATCCTGGACGAGCTCCAGAAACCTGTCCGCCTGCTTGTGCAGCCCCAACAGATGGGCGGTGACGCCAGCACGGACGATCTCGGCAGGGGGGGCCTCACCCGACTCGACTGTGGAGACCAGCGTCCGATACTCTTGTTTGATCTCGCTGAGTCGTGGGCTTGCCATTGCCTCGCTCACTGCAGCAAGCTGCTCGGCACTGAAATCAGAACCGGATTTCACGATGTGTGTCCTCTCTCGCCCAAATCTCGAATGTGCACCAGAAACCGAGAGTGCCAGACATCATCGAGAAGTCTGACGTTGCCGACCG